>CAYYRM010000010.1:0-24791 GCA_964474005.1 uncultured Eubacteriales bacterium | reverse complement strand
GATGTAAAACTGTATGATGTGATTTTGGCAAAGGATGTCTGGAGTGAATCTAGCTTTGCTAAGGTACAAGGTGGTTATGAAAGTGATGTTATTGAAGGGACCCCTGAACTAAACCAAAGACTTGAAAAATATGCCAAGGAGTTGGGTATCCCTATACATATAGAAAGAATTCATTCTTCCGATGTATTTTATAGAGAAAACTTTGAGGAATATAAAGGAATCTATGAAAAACATGGCTGTGTTGCTGTGGAAATGGAAGCTTTTGCCCTTTTCCATAATGCAAAGGTTTTAGGGAAAAACGCAGCATGTTTACTAACTGTGTCTGACAATCTAGCAACCCATGAGGCTACAACCTCTGAAGAAAGACAAATAGCCTTCACCAACATGATGAAAATTGCCCTGGAAATGGCAGAGTAGATATTATGGAAACATAATTTAGGGAGGGAAGGGAATTGAAATTTAAAACCAAAGGGCTAGCCTATAATTTAGCCACACCCATTAAGTCAGCAAACTTACTCCATACAAAGTCTACACTATAAACAATGGCAATTGTTTGTATGGAGTAAAATAGAATAATTGCCTCTGTTCATTCTAACTGAATGTTTATATGTAGACTTTACTACCTTAGAAATTAAAATATTTATAAGGAGTGGAGTTAGAATGAGCTATACAAAGGCCCATGATGTTTTACCACATAAATTATTAGAAGAAATTCAAAAATATATCCAAGGTGAGTTCATATATATTCCCAAGGCTGAAGGTGTTCGAAAGAAGTGGGGACAGAACTCAGGTACCAGGGAATATTTAAAAGATAGGAACACACAGATATATAGAAAATACAAGCTGGGTTCAACAATGGATCAGCTTGCCGATGAATTCTGCCTATCCATTGATAGCATTAAAAAGATAATATACAAAATTAAGAAGGACTACAGGGCAAGTTAGCTGTAGCCCTTCTTTTTTGTCCATATTGATGTTTTTCTAGGAAAGAATAGTTATTAATAATTTTTTAGATATTTTTACAGCACTTATTAACGTATAATTAAAAAGGGTTAGTGCCCAGTTGATTTAATAAAATTATGGAAAAGATATAGGGAGGGGATATTGTGAATACAGATCAAAATAAAATTGAAGCCAACAAGCTTGCTTGGGGAAAGGTAGCTAAGGAACACTACCAGCATTTTAAAACAGCTCTAAGCCGTGAGGATTTTAAACTAAATCCCATGGTAGAGGAAGAATTAGGGGATGTTACTGGAAAGAAGATACTTCATCTTCAGTGCAATACTGGGGCAGACTCCATTCTTTTAGCCCGTAAGGGTGCCATAGTTACAGGGGTAGATATAGTACCAGATAATATTTTTTACGCAAATAAATTAGCAGAGGATTTCAACATACCCAATGTACATTTTGTAGAATCGGATATTTTAAAGTTGATGGATGTACACACAGGGGAGTATGATATAATAATGACTACAGATGGTGTAATTGGCTGGTTACCCGATCTAAATAAATGGGGAGAGACAATAGGACATTTCCTGAAAAAAGATGGATTTTTTTACTTGCATGATTCCCATCCCTTTATGCTAATTTTTGATGAAAAAGCCCTGCCAAAAGGGGAGTTAATCCCAAAGTATCCGTACTTTAAAATGGAGGCGGATCAGGAATCAACAATTGGTGGTTATGCCTCTGATTCAAAAGAAGCGGAAAATTACTACTGGAGTCATCAATTAAGCACCATAGTAAACGGGCTATTAAAGGGAAACTTATATATAACATATATAAAGGAATATGATAAATGCATTTCTGGTATGGGTGGTAGTGAAGAGGATGAGGATGGATTCATGTACTACCCCCATCTAAAGGGTAAGTTACCGTTAATTATGAGCCTAAAGGCTGAGAAGAAATAAATGAAAAAGATAGTAAAGTGCCAATGGTACTTTACTATCTTTTTTTTAGTGTATATAGTATTTAGTAACAAGGGATAAGATAAAAGTGAAATTGAAATCCGTAATACTACTAAATGAGTAATGAGCAATTTTTAAGAAAAGTGTTAGGAGGGTAAAATGAACAAGACTGATAAAATAAGAAGAAGATATGATAGGGTAGCAAAGATATATGACATATTCGAACAGCCCATGGAGTTGATGTCACTGAAGAAATGGAGAATGGACATTGCTAAAGACCTTAAGGGAAAGGTTTTAGAAGTTGGGGTGGGGACAGGGAAAAATATACCCTATTACCCTGAAGATATCAATATTACAGCCATTGACTTCAGTGGGAAGATGCTTGAAAAGGCTAGGGAAAAGGCTAAGAATTTTACTAAGAAAGTAGAGCTAATTCAGATGGATGTACAGGATATGGGTTTTGCTGACAATGAATTTGATATGGTTTTTACCACCTGTGTGTTTTGTTCAGTACCAGACCCTATAAAGGGATTAATGGAGATTAAAAGAGTGTGCAAACCTGATGGGAAAATAATTATGATTGAGCATGTAAGAAGTGAAAAGAAGGTTTTAGGGATAATCATGGATATATTTAACCCAATTACGGTAAGTTTGTATGGAGCAAATATAAACAGGCAGACAATAGATAATGTAAGAAGAGCAGGTTTTCCTGATGTGAAGGTTAAGAACTTGTCTGGAGATATTGTTAAAAAAATTGTTATAAACAACATAAAATAACGGTGGGTATAGTGAGAAACCGTAAATCAAAAAACAGATTTGGACAAAAGATAGAAGCGGTTGATGAAGGCAAAGAGGCCATAGATGACGGTTATTGATAAATTGAGTAAAAGGCTGAACCTAAGGGTTTGGCTTTTTTAATTATTTAGGAAAATATAGGTTGACAAAAAAAAGGTTAATAGCTACAATATAGTTAGTTATACTAACTAACTATATACTTTATATCGGGAGTTGATTTAGTGAAAAATAATGTGGTTTTAGCCGCAGAGGAAATAGCCATGTTTTGCAGATTGCAAATGCAGGTAAGAAAAGGGTTACCCATTAGATCCAGTGAGATGGGAGTGTTAATCTTTGTACAAAAACAAATAGAACCTGTTACCCCACTTATGATAAGCAATTTCTTTCAAATTGCTAAACCTTCAGTAACATCTATGATAACTGAGTTAGTTAATAATGATTACCTTACGAAGGAACCATCCTCAACGGATAAGAGAAGCTATACTGTTTCTTTAACTGCTAAGGGTCAAGAATTGGTTGCCACAACCCATGATGAGTATTTCAGATCCATTGAACTTATCAAGGAGAAAATGGGCACAGAAGACTTTAATACTTTTTTAAAGCTAATTCAAAGTGCAAATGAAATACTAAGGGAGGCTAGAATTTAATGAAAATACTTGTAACGGGAGCAACGGGCAATGTGGGGCAGTATGTAGTAAGAGAATTATTTAATAAAGGGGAAAAGATAGTTGCGGCTGAACCAAATATTGAAAGGATAAAGGAGCTATATGGAGAACAGGTAGATGCCGTATCCTTTGATTTTACTGATAAAAGCACATACCATGAAGCATTAAATGGAGTGGATCGAGTATTTTTGATGAGGCCACCCCACTTAGGAAAGCCAGAGGATTTGTACCCTTTTATTGATACCCTGAAGAATTACAACATCAAGTTAATCTCTTTTTTATCACTTATGGGGGTAGAAAATAACACAATACCACCCCACCATAAAATTGAAAAGTATATAGAAAAATCCAGTATTCCTTATGCCCACATTCGCCCAGGTTTTTTCATGCAGAACCTGTCTGGTATTCACTCAGTGGAGATTAGGGAAAGGGATGAGATTTTTGTACCAGCTGGAAGAAGCAAAACAAGCTTTATTGATGCAGCTGATATAGGCTTAGCCGTTGCCACTTTACTTCATGAACCAGAAAAATATAAAAACACTGCCCATACCATAACAGGAGCAGAAGCATTGGACTATTATGAGGTTGCAGATATTCTAAGTAAGGTGACAAAAAGAAAAATAACTTATGGAAAACCAGGATATCTAAAATACAGACACCACTACATTAAAAACAGGGGTCTAGACAAAAACTATGTCAATGTAACAGTGGCCCTTTATTTTATGACGAGAATGGGAACGGCAAAGGCAGTTACCAATACTTTTCATGAATTGACTGGAAGAAATCCAAAAACCTTTGAAGAATTTGTAAGGGACAATATACAATCATTTGTTAAACAATGTAGTTAGATAAGGAAATCTAGTGGGTCATTTTCTTAAGTTAACCCATAAAAACTAAATGGTAGAATGGAGGAGTTAAGATGTCTTTTATCCAAGATATATTACCTATTTTCAAGAAGTATAGTCTAACCTTAGTGGAGAAAAAACAAGAAGTTAATGATATATTCACCTTTTTATTTGAGCCACAGGAAAAGATGCAGTATAAATCAGGGCAGCACGGTATCTTTTTTGTAAAGCATAGAAAAATTAAGAAATCATCTCGACCTATCAGTATTGCATCTACACACAAAGAAGGGAAAATAATGATTTCCATGAAGATATCTGAAAATCCCAGTGAATTTAAACAAGCCTTACGGGACATGGAGCAAGGGGAATCCATGGTTATGAGGGGACCTGTAGGATCATTCTATTTCAAAAATCAAAACCCTGTACTATTAATTGCAGGGGGGATTGGTATTACCCCTTTCAGAGCATTGATAAAGGATTCCATGGAAGCTCAAGGTTCACCAGAGTCCATAAAATTGCTATATGCTGATACCCATGGAGATTTTATATATAGGGAAGAGTTCGATGAAATGTCTCAAAGGGATACCCTTGATGTTGAATATATAAATAATAGAGATCAACTAATGGAGGAGATAAAAGAATACACAAAAAAGCACGGCAATGAGGCAACCTACTTTGTTACAGGCTCAAGTGGTATGGTTAAATCAATTAAGAAAGAACTAAAGGGAATGGGTATAAAAAACAAAAATATCAAAGCAGATGCGTTTATAGGGTATTAAACAATAAACCTGAGAAACAAGGGAGGAATTTTCTTCTTCCCTTGTTTTTTTCATGGAGGAATCTATGAATAGAAAGTTGAGGATTATTACCGAGCCTGTTGATCTATGGTTAGATATATTACACAATTTCCCTCCTTAGGGAAAGGAATTTGCATATCTTTATAGAAATATTTAACATAACCCATTGACTTTGACGTCGTGTCGTACTTTATACTTAGTTTCAGAAAGGAGATGAGCCTATGACAATGATGACTATCAGTGAAGTATCTAAATCCTTTAATGTTTCGACCCGTACACTACGATATTATGAGCAACTAGGTCTTTTAGCCAGTCAGCGTATGGAAGATTACGCATACCGTGTCTACGATGAAAGTGTTGTAAGACGTCTACAACAAATAATCGTATTAAGGAAACTACGTATTCCCTTAAAACAGATAGCCCTGATCCTTGAAAATACCAAATCAGATTTAATTCTAAGTATTTTTCAGGAAAACATCAGTGAGCTAGATGGTGAGATATTGGCCCTAAGTACAATAAGGGATATATTGAGGATGTTTGTATCACGACTGGATAAAGACCTTCAAGAAACTGTTAGGTTGGACCTACTGGAGGATGATGATATCATCAAGGTTATGGATGCCCTTAGCCTTTCAAGAACTAATTTCAAGGAGGAATTTTCAGTGAATGAGCTTAACAAAGCCAATGAAACTCTAAGGAAGTTGAAAAATGTAAGAATGTTGTTATTACCACCATGTACAGTTGCTTCATACCATTATATAGGAGAAAATCCCGAGGAAACAGTTGGAGCTGTGTTAGATAAATTTATCCGTGATAGTAAACTGTATGAAATAAAGCCTGATGCAAGGATGTTCGGTTTTAACCATCCGAACCCATCTAAGGATAGGCCCTTTTATGGATATGAAAGCTGGGTTACTATTCCTGAAGACTTGGAAGTACCTGAACCCCTTGTAAAGAAAAAATTTGATGGTGGACTATATGGAGCCCATACCATAAAGTTCGGGGACTTTCACGAATGGAAGTTTTTATGTGAATGGGCTGAGAATAATGATAAATATGCTCCTAATTATAGCGAGCTTGGTGAAGAGATCATGGGAGGCTGCCTTGAAGAACATCTAAACTGGGTGTATTCTTCACATATGGGATGGCCAGAAGATGGCATTGATGGACTGCTTGATTTGTTAGTACCTGTTAAGCTAAAGTAGACAATAATGGTAAAATTGATTATTACATTCTAAAGTTGTTAAAAGAGCACAATGCCCATTTTGTGGCATTGTGCTCTTTTGACTATATTTTAAAAAACATATGGTCAATTTGAAGGTATTTGTTTTATGTATGTGGAATTATGTTAAAAAGATCTATAAAAACACTTTGTATGCAACTTAGTTATCCAAGGAAAGACCATGTATTTGGAGGGATGTAAATTGTTACAACGATGCATCATGATTTTCCCGCATTTTAACAATATGGATGTCATAAACAAAATAAGAGATAAATATGACCCACTGGCAAAGCATGTTAAGCCCCATATAACCTTGGTTTTTCCCTTTGAAAGTGACATAGATTATTCTAGGCTTAAAAAGCATTTAGAAGCAACTGTGTCTTCGGTTGATCCATTTGTTCTAAAACTTAGTGATATTACACCTGTGAGGTCCTTTGGTAATTACCTTTTCTTAAACATCTTACATGGTAGAGATGAGATAGTTGAACTACATAAAAAGCTCTATACAGGAATACTAGAAGAATTCTACCCCCAATGGTTAAATGGGTCTGACTATAATCCCCACATGACCGTAGGGAAAATTGATGATGAAGAGAAGTTCAAATCAGCAGTTACAGAAGCTTCCAAAGTAAAGGATACCTTTGAAACAGTGGTGGACAAGGTAAGTGTAGAGATAATAGACGAAAATCAACACTCGATAATCGAGGTGGAGATAGAGTTGGGGTAGAAATTGAGTACTGGAACTACTAACCAGATATACAGGTGAGGATATGTAGCTAGTTTAGACAGTGTGGCACACACTTCATAAAGGATGGTAAACATTATAAACTTCATGTAAGGACTTGTGTAACCAAGCAAGATAAGCAAATATGAATTATTAGGAGAAAAATTAACATGGGTTAAAATTTATTAAATTATTTGAATTTTTTGCAGGATTTTTTTATAAATTTAGAGAATAAAATAATAATCTAAGACTTAAATTAGGAAGGTTGTGAAGAGTTGATTGTTTCAATAATAGGTGCTTTAACATTTGGGTTTGCCACTATTATATATGTTATGCTGGCACTTGGATTTCCCCTAGGAGAGTTTGCCATGGGCGGTAAATATAAAGTTATGCCTACACATCTTAGGGTAGCATGTGGAGTTTCTGTTTTTGTTCAGTTATTTGCTATTATAGTTATTTTACAAGCAGGAGGTATCTTACCACTATTTTTCTCCTTTAAGCTTACAAGGGGTATTTCATTTTTCTTTGCCGCTTACCTATCACTAAATTCTATCATGAACGCATCTTCAACAAGCAAGAAAGAAAGGTATGTTGTAACTCCTATTTCAGTAATCGCTGCAATATGTTTTTGGATAACTGCACTAAATATGTAAAATGTTATTTTAATGTTTTTAAGATAATTATAAAAAACATTCTACTTTTATAGTAGATTGTTTTTTTATTTTACCAAATTAAATACAACTAAAAAGGATTATAAGAATAAATTAGAGAATATGACAGTATACACGTTGTAAATAACTTTCAGGAAAGGGTGGATCATCATAATGATAAATACCAAAGAAATCATGGACTTAGTGTTAGAATTAGCCAATCTAAAGGAAGTTCCAGAGGATTCTGGAACAATAGTAGCGGGGGAAGACATTAAGAAAATAGCCATTGGTGTTGATATGGAGCTTAGTGAAATGCTTTTAGCCAAACAGTTGGGAGCTGATTTAGTTATTACCCATCATCCCAAAGGGGGTAAGCCCACAGTAAATGGTTTTAAAGTGATGAAAGATCAGATTGAAAATATGGTCAAAGCAGGCGTTCCCATAAATAAGGCGCAAAAGGCATTGGCTGAAACAACTGATCAGGTGGAAAGAAGGCTTCATGTCACTAATTACGATAGAGCAGTTTCTGGGGCAAATCTTCTTAATATGCCTTTTATGGTTATACATACCCCAACAGATATTTTAGCCCAAAGTAAAGTACAAAACCACTTAGATAATGCTCTTAAGGACAAGCCCAAGGCGACATTGGATGACGTTATTAAATGTTTAGGGGAAATGCCTGAATATAAAAATACATTGGCAAAGCCTGTTATCCGTGTTGGAAATAAGGATGATTTTGCAGGAAGGGTATTTGTGAACATGTGTGGAGGAACTGATGGAGGTGCTAAGGTGGCAAAAACCTATTTTGAAGCAGGGGTAGGAACCATAGTTTGCATGCATATGCCCGAAGATGTGCTAAAAGAAGTGAGGGAACAAAACATTGGAAATGTAATCGTCGCAGGACATATGGCTTCTGATTCAGTGGGTATTAACCAGCTTGTGGATGCCCTTGAAGCCAGAGGTTTAGAAGTGATAAGAATGAGTGGGGTAATTGACCCCCAAGAGCTAGTGTAGTTAACCTTTAGCCTTATTCAAATTTCTTTAAATATATTTAGTATTTAGGAAAATCTAAGCTAATATTATATATAGATTATAATAAGATAGATTTTAGTAACATAAATATGCTGGAAAGGGGGCTGAAGAAATGCTTGGGTTAGCCCTAGAAGGTGGAGGAGCTAAAGGAGCTTTTCACATGGGAGCTGTGAAGGCTTTCTATGAACAGGGTTATAGATTCCATGGGGTAACAGGTACATCCATTGGGGCACTAAATGGTGCCATTATTGCACAGGGTGATTTTGAATTGGGGTATGAGTTTTGGGAAAAGGTAGACACTTCATTTCTATTTGACATCGAACCAAGTCAGATGATCAAGATAAAAAATAAAAAGCTAGATAAGCACGCACTAAGATATCTGTCTTCAAAACTAAAGGATATCATAGAAAATAAAGGTCTTGATACAAGTAGGATAAGACAAATTCTAGAGACCCTTGTAAATGAGGAAAAACTAAGAAGCTCTAAAATAGATTTTGGAATTGTCACAGTTAACATCTCAGATTTAAAACCCTTAGAGCTTTACAAAGAAGATATTCCTGCTGGAATGATTGTAAATTATCTAATGGCAAGCGCCAATCTTCCAGTCTTTAAATCAGAACCAATAGAAGGTAAATATTACCTTGATGGTGGTTTTTATGACAATTGCCCAATAAATCTACTTGTTAGAAAGGGATATAAAGAAGTAATAGCCATAAGGACTTTTTCCATTGGAATTGTGAGAAAGGTTGAAGATAAAGATATTAAGATAATAGATGTGGTTCCCTCAGAGGACTTAGGGAAAATTCTTGATTTCGACCATGACAATGTAAAAAGAAATTTAAAGATGGGTTATTTTGATGCCATGCGTACTATAAAAGGTCTACTTGGGAAGAAATACTATATTGAACCTGTATTTGATGATAGCATATTTTTTGAAAGCTTTTTATCCATACCTGACAATGCAATAAATGACATAGGAAAAATCATGGCTATTCCCCAAATGGAGCCTAAGAGAATGCTATTTGAAAAAATAATCCCAAGCTTAGCTGGTATCCTCGACCTTCCCATAACTTCCACGTACCAAGATATAATACTGTCATTGTTAGAAATAATGGCTGAGGAAAGAAAAATAGATAGATATAAAATATTTAGTCTTAATGAATTTGTGGGTGAAATAAGAAAATCAGATTTAGAAGTAGAAGAGGATAGTAAACGAGGCTCAGTTATTTCACATATCACAGAAGGGACAAAACTTGCCCCTCTATTCGCAAAGGATGTAATTTTAAGTAAAGCTGGTGAAGAAATACTGAAGAGAATTAAATAGGAGACATAAACACAAATAAACAACTAAAAAAGAGCACTTTATTGCTCTTTTTTAGTTGTTTATAAAATCTCCAACAACAGACTAACAAAAAAAGATTACATTTGAATTAAATATTGGCCACAGACCTCCACCACATCTTAAAAGCTAAATCTATGGATTCCTCTTGATTTTCTGGATGATTTATAACAAATCCAGCCACTGCTCTTACTGATGCATGAAAGGAACTTATCATTAAATTTGGATTTACATTGATGATTGTTTCATCATTGATAGCATCATGGAACATTTCGGAGATGAATGTAAAATTTCGAGATCCTTCTTCTTTACTGAGCTTATCTATATAAGGGGAATTTGCAAACATTGAAAAGAATGTGGCTCCATCTCTATTTTCAAGGTTCCACTCAACACAGTTAAGCCAAAGCTGTTTAATTTTACTTTTACTTGTTTCACATGGTTCCATGCGCTCCAATAAAAAGGTCTTATATTCTTCTTTTATTGATATATATAGTTTATTTATCAAATCTTCTTTAGTTTTAAAATGATGAAAAAGTGTACCATTAGATATTCCTGCTTCGTTGGCTATTTTTGCTGTAGATGTGCCATGGAAACCTTCCCTTATGAAAAGCTTTAAAGCCGACTTCAATATCTTGTCCTTATTATCCATAACTACCTCCTTCAGAGCGAGTACTCTAATATTAATCTAACACGTATTAGTCATAAGTGTCAACTCATAAAAATTATTTCACTTAACCCCTTGTATTTAGTAAAAAGAGATGTTATCATAGTCACTAGTAGAGCAAACACTCTATTGGATCTAATCAATTATAGCTTTTATTCGCAATGTGGATTAAAAAACATGTATTTATAGACTAAATAGTCGGTGTGTAGGTTATTGGATATAGGAATTCGATGAATATTTCAATGGAAGATTTAAGTTTCTATGCTCAACAAATGCTTATTAATATTGATAGGGAGAGGATGTTGTTATATGAAAGTAATCTTAGTAAATGGAAGTCCAAATGAGAAAGGGTGTACTTATACTGCTTTAACAGAAGTTGCAGTTACTTTACAGAAGGAAGTTATTGAAACAGAGATATTTTGGATTGGTAATAAGGCGTTGAGTGGATGTACAGCGTGTAGGACATGTGGTGAAAGAAAAAGATGCGTATTTAATGATAAAGTGAATGAGTTTCTTGATATAGCTGTAGATTATGATGGATTCATTTTTGGATCTCCAGTACATTTTGCATCAGCCAGTGGTGCCATCACATCTTTCATGGATAGAGCTTTTTATACAGACCTAAGGGCAGGAAATGGGACATTCTATCTAAAGCCAGCTGCATGTGTGATTTCTGCTAGAAGGGCTGGAACTACTGCCACCTATGATCAATTGAATAAGTACTTTGGATTGATGCAGATGCCGATTATTTCCACACAATATTGGAATATGGTACATGGTGCAACACCAGAACAGGTAAAACAGGATTTAGAAGGACTTCAAACTATGAGAACCCTTGCTAGAAATATGGCTTTTTTCTTAAAGTGCAAAGAAGCTGGAATAAAGAATGGAATAGCTTTTCCAGAAAGAGAAGAACAAACATTCACTAATTTCATCAGGTAATGAAATCTTCACTAAATTGACTCTTTTACTTTGTAGGAAGAACTAGCAAGTATTAATGAAGCTTTATCAAAAATTGATATAGATGAAACTCATTTCTAGGTAAAATAGGGGCTGTTATTTTGACAGTCCTTTGATTTTGTATATATTAAGTTGGTGTCAAAACTGAAAAAGGGGATCAGGATATAAAAAATCCTTGACTTGGAGTGCACTTTAGGGAGTATTATTATAAATGTGCCTAAGGCAATGCAATTATAGAAATAATAGGAGGATACAATAATGGAAGCTGTACTAGTTAGATCATTTACTTTATTTTCAATAATAATACTAGGAAATGTATTAAAGAAAAAGGGAGTATTCAAAAAAGAAGATAGTGGTTTGCTATCTAAAATTATAATGAGAATCACCTTACCCGCTATGTTATTAACAAGTTCTGCAACTTTTATATTTAATGGGACAACCATTACCTTGCTATTATTGGGCCTTTTCGCAAATCCCACTTTAGCCTTTATAAGTCGAATTTACTTCCGTAAATACTCAAAGATCGAACAGGGATCTGCTATGTTTAACTGCTCTGGGTATAACATCGGGAATATGACAATACCTTTTGCTTCAGCTTTTTTTGCCGGAACCGCCATGAGTTATGTGGTCATGTTTGATATAGGTAATGCCATGAGTTGGTTAGGTCTGGTATATTCATCTGCAAATAATTTGGTAAAAGGAGACGGTAGAAAATTTAGCATTAAGGCACTGGCCATAACATTATCAAAATCATTGCCATTTATGACTTATATTTTTATTATCACTTTAACTTTATTCAAATTACGTTTACCAAACACAATAATTTCAGTTGCAGGCACCATTGGGAGTGCAAATACTTTCTTAGTATTTTTTATGATAGGTCTAATGTTAGAAATCAAATACGATAAAACCCAAATGGAAAAGGTTTATAAAATATTGGCCTTTAGGTCTGTTGCATTCATAATCTTATCACTTTTTGTCTATTTCATATTACCATTACCAGCCTTAGCTAAAACAATTGCAATTCTTTGTTTTGCTTCACCGATACCAAGTGCGGCAACGGTATTTTGTACAGAACTGGGAGATGAATCCGCAGTTCCTGCATTAGTTAACTCTATAGCATTGATTTTTGGAATAATTACTTCATCTATAGTGTTATTGCTATTTATTTAAGAATAGGTAGCCGATTATTAATAGATAGTATTTTGTTAGGAGGAATAGATGATGAAAAAATTAGGTTTTGGTTTTATGCGTTTACCAGTCAAGGACAAGGATGATGCAGCCAGTATCGACTATGAAGCTGTAAACAAAATGGTTGATACATTTATGGAAAGAGGTTTCACCTACTTTGATACAGCCTATCCTTATCACAAAGAAGTAAGTGAAATAGCCGTTAGGGAAACAGTGGTTAAACGTTATCCTAGGGATAAGTTTACCATTGCCACAAAGCTACCCGTTGTGCGACTGACATCATTAGAGCAACAAGAGAACATTTTTAATGAGCAATTGGAAAAGTGCGGGGTAGACTATTTCGACTATTATTTACTTCATAACTTAGGTGAGAATTCATATAAAAATGCCCAAAAGTTTAATAGCTTTGACTTTGTGCAAAAAAAGAAGGCCGAGGGGAAAATAAAGAATGTGGGTTTTTCCTTCCATGATAGAGCTGACTTGTTAGATGAAATTTTAACTGCTCACCCAGAAGTAGACTTTGTTCAGTTGCAAATTAATTATATAGATTGGGATAATGAAAGTATTCAATCTAGAAAATGCCATGAAGTTGCTAGGAAGCATAACAAACCAGTTATTGTTATGGAGCCAATAAAGGGAGGTACCCTTGCCACTGTACCTGAGGAAGCTGAAAAATTGTTTAAGGATTATCACCCAGATTTGTCAGTTCCATCATGGGCTATCCGCTATGCTGCAAGTCATGAAGGTGTTATGATGGTTCTAAGTGGGATGTCTAAT
This sequence comes from uncultured Eubacteriales bacterium, assembly GCA_964474005.1. Lineage (GTDB taxonomy): Bacteria > Bacillota > Proteinivoracia > Proteinivoracales > Proteinivoracaceae > Alkalicella. The sequence goes on along the minus strand of CAYYRM010000010.1, from coordinate 11,226 downwards.
ATGGACCAGTTACTGGATAATACTGGTTATATGCAAGACTTAAAACCCCTTATAAAGGAAGAATTTGATGTTGTGGAAAAGGCAGTGGAGGTTATCAATGCCTCTATCACAGTACCATGTACTGCCTGTGATTACTGTGTTAAGGGCTGCCCTAAAAATATAGCCATTCCTAAATATTTCGCACTATATAATACTGAAAAGCAATTTGCTCCAGGTTATTTTTCTCTGCAAAAGGTATACTACAACAACTTTATCCAAAAGTATGGTAAGGCATCTGATTGTATTGATTGTGGTCAGTGTGAAAAGGCGTGTCCACAGCATATAAAAATAGTTGATTTCCTAAAGGATGTAGCAGTGACATTTGAGTAAGTTAGCTTTGAAGATACCAAATAAGCTATAATAAAAGTAGAGAAAATATAGGGGTATGTTATTTCATACTCCTATAATTATAAGAAAGACTTAGAGTTAACTCGAATATCTAAAGGGAGATTTACTCATATGAATAAACCATCACCAGTTACACTGGTAGTAAGAAAGGGAGGCTTTATATGGTAAATGTTACACTAGGGAGAACAAAAATAACGGTAAATAGAAATGGCTTCGGTGCCCTACCAATACAAAGGGTCTCAAATGAAGAAGCAGTAAAATTATTAAGAAAGGCATATGATAACGGAATTAACTTCTATGATACGGCAAAAAGCTATACAGACAGTGAATATAAGCTGGGTCTTGCCTTAAGTGATGTTAGGGAAAAAATAATTATTGCCACTAAGACCCCTTCTAAAACCGTTGAAGGTTTCTGGGCTGATTTAGAAAATAGCCTTACGAAGCTAAAAACTGATTATATAGATATATATCAATTTCATAATCCTAGTTTTTGTCCGAAGCCAAATGATGGAACAGGGCTCTATGAAGCAATGTTAGAGGCAAAGGAGCAGGGTAAGATTCGTTTTATCGGTATAACTAACCATAGGATTTCTGTGGCTTTAGAAGCAGTTGAATCTGGTCTATACGATACGCTGCAGTTCCCATTTAGCTATCTTGCTGACAAAAAAGAAGAGGATTTAGTTAAACTATGTAGAGAAAAGAATGTGGGCTACATATGTATGAAGGCATTGGCAGGAGGGCTGATAACAAGGAGCGATGCCGCTTATGCGTATCTTGCTCAGTTTGATAATACATTGCCCATCTGGGGAGTTCAAAGGGAAAATGAATTGGAGGATTTTATCAACTATAATGAAAATCCTCCAACAATGACAGCGGAAATAGCAGCATATATAGAAAAAGAAAGAAATGAAATAGTGGGCGAATTTTGCCGAGGGTGTGGGTACTGTATGCCATGTCCTGTCGGAATAGAAATTAACAATTGTGCTAGGATGTCCCTGCTCTTACGCCGTTCACCAACTGGAGGACATATCTCAGAAGAAGGACAAGCTAAGATGCAAAAGATAGAGGATTGTATAGAGTGTGGTAAATGTATAAAAAACTGCCCATACGGTCTTGATACTCCCAATCTGTTAAAGAGGAATTATGAGGATTATAAGAGATATGTTGGTAAATGGTAACATAATTAGATATTGAAAAAATACCAAAATTTAGCTATAATGATATAGTCAAACCATTTATCTGCCAAAATTTTTTGAAAGGAGTTGATTTTAGAATGCTTTTTATAATATTTCTTCTACCTTTTACATTTCTAAATTTCACTTTTTTGACAATCAAAGCTGCTATAGACAAAGATAAAAACTTTAATATTTATGCTATAATTGCCAGTTTAATTTTTGCTATAATTATTTTTGGCATAGGCATGTTAACACCCAAGACATTTTAAAGTCCTGGGTATTTTTATATTTCCAAAAGTATATATATTTGCCCAAAGTTATAGACTCCCAGGAGTTACACAATAACAAATATAACTGAGGGTTGTGGGATTTTTATAACATAAGTGTTATGTGGTGGGAATTAGTCCTTTGATTTGCATTCTTTAAAATAAATTACTTAAATAATTTATAAAGTTATGATTTAGGTATTGAAAATGGCGTGAAATTATGTTAATATTATATTAGCGATAATAATTACTAATAAGGTAATTAAAATTTAGTTTTGAAAGGATGAAGACATGATGAAAGATCACAAAAAATTAAATGAGTATTTATCAAACTTAGCAGTTATCAATGTTAAGCTACATAATTTACATTGGAATGTAGTTGGAAAGCAATTTGTTCAAATCCATGAGTTTACAGAGTCTATGTATAATGATGTTTTTGGAAAATTTGACGATGTGGCAGAACTTATCAAGATCCAAGGTGGAAAGCCTTTGGCTAAACTATCTGATTATCTGCAAAATGCTTCTATTAATGAGCTAGATAAAGATATATTTACAACCGATGAAGTCCTTGAGATTGTACAAGATGACTTAAGAAAAATGAAAGAACTTGCAATTGAAATCAGAAACGCAGCTGATGAAGAAGGTGATTTTGAAACTGTGGCAGAGTTCGAAGGACATGTTGCAGGTTATAGCAAGAATCTATGGTTTATTAGGTCTATGATGGCTTAAATTGATCAATTAAGAGACATGGGAAGGATTAATTGTTCCCACTGTCTCTTTTAATTTACTTAGGATTAGTGGTACATAAAAGGGGCAACATAATAGATTTTAGTATGGAGGTAAATAATACTTTTAAGGGAATTATCTACTAAAGTTATTTTTTTATAGTGTATGGCACTGAATTTGCATGGTAAATATTAGTATAACACACAATGTTAACTAAAGGAGGAACTGTTATGACTAAAGGATTTCCCAAGGATTTTTTGTGGGGAGGGGCAACTGCCGCTAACCAATGTGAAGGTGGTGTTTTCGAGGGAAATAGGGGTTTAGCAAATGTTGATGTAATACCCCATGGGAAAGATCGCTTCCCTGTTATGATGGGAAAAATGAAGATGTTAGAGTGTGATGATGATCACTACTACCCAAGTCATGAAGCCATAGACTTTTACCATCGTTATAAAGAGGATATTGCTCTGTTTGCAGAGATGGGTTTCAAATGTTACCGTTTATCCCTTGCATGGTCTCGTATCTTCCCTAAAGGGGATGAGTTAGAGCCAAATGAAGAAGGTTTAAAATTCTATGATGCTGTAATCGATGAGTGTTTAAAGTATGGAATTGAACCACTGGTTACAATTACACACTTTGATGTTCCAATTCATCTAATAAAATCTGTAGGCTCATGGAGAAGCCGTAAGATGGTGGAATACTATGAGAGATTATGTTATGTGATATTCAATAGATATAAAAATAAAGTAAAGTATTGGTTAACCTTTAATGAGATTAACATACTATTACATCTACCATTTATGGGTGCTGGAATCGTTTTTGAAGAAGGGGAAAACCAAGAGGCTGTTAAGTATCAAGCCGCCCATCACGAACTGATTGCCAGTGCAAGGGCTACACAGATAGCCCGGGAAATAAACCCAGATTTCAAAATAGGTTGTATGTTGGCTGCTGGCAATACATATGCCAATACATGTGCCCCAAGGGATGTATGGAAATCCATGGAAAAGGATAGGGAAAATTACTTCTTTATCGATGTACAGTCCCGTGGAGAATACCCTAACTATGCCAAAAAAGAATTTGAAAGAAAGGGTATTAAACTACAGATGGAGCCAGGGGACGAAGAACTGCTAAAAAATAACACCGTTGACTTTATATCATTTAGTTATTACTCTTCACGATTAACCAGTGCTGACCCTGAGGTAAATTCACAAACTTCTGGTAATGTTTTTGGGACACTGAAAAATCCTTATCTTGATGCAAGTGAGTGGGGCTGGCAGATTGATCCCCTAGGTCTAAGAATTACCATGAACTCTTTATATGACCGCTATCAAAAGCCATTATTTATAGTGGAAAACGGCCTTGGTGCAGTGGACACTCCTGATGAAAATGGATATGTGGAAGATGATTATCGTATAGATTATTTAAGGGAACACATCAAAGCCATGAGGGATGCAGTGGTGGAAGATGGTGTTGATCTTATGGGATATACATCTTGGGGTTGCATAGACTTAGTAAGTGCATCCACTGGAGAAATGAAAAAACGTTATGGATATATCTATGTTGACAAAGACAATGAAGGAAACGGAACACTTAAAAGATCAAAGAAAAAAAGCTTCCATTGGTATAAGAAGGTTATCGAAACAAATGGTGAGGATTTAGAATAAGTTAGTAAAGAAGGGCAACGAATAATCGTTGCCCTTTTAATATTTATTTTAGCCATTTATAAAAAGTCTTTTTGGGTTGAGTATAAAAATAAGTGAATGTGATATTATTATCATATTCAGAATAATCTAATAATTCATTGACTAAAACTAATTATGGTGTTAAGGTAATAATAAAGATGTTTATGGTAGAAAAATCATAAAAGGGGGTAATTTTTACAATAGAGGATTATTTAAGTTAAATATCATCTAATAAGGAGGGATTTTTAGTGAAAGTCAATGGTAAGGTTATTGTTGTTACAGGTGGAGGAAATGGTGTAGGGAGAGAATTGGTTTTAAATCTCCTTACAAAAGGGGCAAATGTGGCCACATTGGACATCAGGGAGACTGGGTTAAAAGAAACAAAGGAATTGGCAGGAGAATACAGTGCTAGTTTATCCACACACGTAGTAAACATCACAGACAAAGATGCCATTGAAGCACTCCCAGATCAAATCATTACCCAGCATGGGGCTGTAGATGGAATCATAAATAATGCAGGGATAATTCAGCCTTTTATTAAAGTTAATGAACTTGATTATGATAAAATCAAGCTTGTTATGGATGTAAACTTTTACGGTACCCTGTACATGATAAAATCTTTCCTTCCACATCTATTATTAAGACCCGAAGGGCACATAGTCAATATTTCTAGCATGGGAGGTTTTGTTCCCGTTCCTGGTCAATCCATATATGGCGCTTCCAAAGCTGCGGTTAAACTCCTCACAGAAGGTTTACACTCAGAACTTAAAGACACTAATGTAAAGGTAACTGTGGTATTCCCAGGGGGTATAGGCACAGATATAATGAAAAATTCCAATGTTGAAAGATTCCGCCCTGCTGATGACAAGTCTGACACAAAATACAAACTCCTAACACCAAAAGAGGCAGCAGAGATAATTATTGATGGTATGGAAAAGGATAAATCAAGGGTTATTGCGGGTAAAGACGCAAAATTCATGGATTTCTTATCTAGACTTAATCCTAAAAAGGCTGCAGATATAATAGCTGAGAAGTTAAAATAGATTAAGATAATTAAAGACGCCAGTGGGCGTCTTTATTGATACAAGAACGTCATTTATTGTTTTTACAGAATTATTTAGATATACTAATTTAGATAAACGTATGAGAAAGGGTGAATGTCAATGGATATATCTATTATTGTGGCCATGGGGCGTAACAACGTAATAGGAAAAAATAATAAAATGCCTTGGAATTTGCCAGAGGATCTTAAATATTTCAAAGAAGTCACCATGGGTCACTCAATTATTTGTGGACGTAAAACCTTAGAATCCATGAATGGACCTTTAAAGGATAGGCGTAATGTGGTGTTAACCAGGGACAAAGACTTTAAATGGGATAACTGTGAAGTTATACACAGTGTTGAAGAGGCTTTAGGGATGTTTAAAGACTGTGATGAAGAAGTTTTTGTTACTGGAGGAGAAGAAATATATAGGCTTTTTCTGCCCCTTACCAATAAATTATATATTACAGAAATAGATGAAAGTTTTGAAGGGGACACTTTTTTCCCTAAGATTATTAATAGCCAGTGGCAGTTAATATCTGAAAAGAAGGGGTTAAAAGATGAAGACAACCCCTATGAATATACATATAAGATATATGAGAGAATGGATAAGGTAATGCTTAATTGTTAACAGTTTGTTAAATCCCGTGGTTTATATTGACAGTTGAATGGTAATGTATAATAATAGTTATGTAACATGTGTTACATAACTATTATTATATTAGAAGGATGTTCATACCTAACAATTTTTTTACACTTTACTAAAATAGATCTATGGATTTAAAAGGAGTGATGCCCAATGCCACCAAAAACTAAATTTAACAAAGAAGATATTATTTCTGCAGCCTTTGATATTGCAAAAAATGAGGGGTTTTCTGCCATCACAGCAAGGAGTGTAGGCAAGTATTTAGGTTGTTCCGTGGCTCCTATCTATGTAAATTTTGAAAACATCGAAGAATTAGTGGAAGCTGTGGTTTTACAGGTTTTTGCCATGTCAAATGAGATGGTTGCAAACCAAGGGGGTCAAGATGTTTTCGAAAAAATAGGTAAAGCCAGTTTGCAATTTGCCAGGGAGTATCCTGTGTTTTTTAGGGAGCTTGTTTTAAAGCCCAATAAATTTATGACAGGGTATGAAACCATTGAAAAATCCATGTTAGAGGCCATGGCCGCAGATGAGTCTTTGGGTAATCTCACACAGGAACAAAGGAAAAGACTGTTTTTTAAAATGAGGGTTTTCCAATTGGGGCTATCTACAATGCTAGCAAATGGGCATATTCCAGCTTGGCTTGACGAAAAAGAAGCAGAAAAACTTCTTATGGAAGTAGGAGAGGAATTGTTAAATATACAAGTAATTAAACAGGGGGAGAAAAAGCTATGAAAAAAATTGTTATCATCGGTGGAGGGATTGCAGGTCTTAGTGCAGGGATCTTTGCCCAAAAAAATGGTTTTGACAGTGTCATCTTAGAAAAGCATCATACCTTAGGTGGGGAGTGTACAGGGTGGGATCGCCAAGGATACCACATAGATGGTTGTATACATTGGTTAGTGGGCACAAAAGAAGGGACAGCAATACATAACCTTTGGAACAGTGTGGGCGCCCTAGAAGGTGTGGAAATATATCATCCTGAAAGCTTCATGGCCGTTGAAATTGGAGATGTTACCGTTCAATTTTATAGGGATCTTAATAGATTAAGGGATAGTTGGTTAGAAATATCCCCTGCTGATAAAGAAGTTATTGATGAATTTTGCCAGGACATTAGAAAACTTCATACATTTTCAGTTCCAGCAGGAAAACCCATGGATATGATGAATTTACTTGAAAAAGCTAAATTTATTTTATCCATGAAGGATGTTGGACCAATAATGCAAAAGTACAGCAAGATCAGCGTTGTTGATTTTGCAAATAGGTTTAAGCATCCAGCCTTAAGGGAAGCCATCGCTTCTTTTATGCCGGAGGGGGACTTTAGTGCCATATCTGTAATCTTTCCTTTAGGCACCTTTACCAGTGGGCAATCATCCATTCCCATGGGGGGGTCAAGGGCAATGGCACAACGAATGGCTAAGAAATATTTGTCATTAGGTGGAAAAGTTGAAGCTTCATGTGAGGTTATAGAAACCATTATTGAAGAAAAAACTGTAAAGGCTGTCCAATGTAGAAATGGAAAAACCTTCGAAGCTGACTACTTTATAGCTGCATGTGATGCCAAGGTGTTATATGATAAATTACTTAGTGGTAAATATCCAGATTCAGAGTATGAAAAGAGATTCAATGACCCCATAACATACCCCTTAGCCTCAAACATTTATATAGGAGTTGGGTATGAAGGCTCAATGGAAGGAATACCCCGTTCTTTAAAATTTCAGGTGGATTCATTAGAAATAATGCAAAACCAAAAGCCAACGGAGTATTTACAAATGACCCACTATGGGTACGAGCCTGACTTTGCACCTAAAGGACATACGGTGATTACCTTTGCAATAAATCAATTTCAGGCAGAATTAGAATTTTGGGAAGAGTTGGTTAGAGATAAGGCTGCATATAATAACGAAAAGAAACGCATAGGAGATTTGGTAATCAAGGCCATGGAAAAGCGATTCCCTGCAATGATTGGAAAATTAAAGGTTTTGGATGTGGCCAGTCCCCAAACATATAATCGTTATTGTAACGCATATCGTGGAGCTTTCATGGCCTTTTGGCCTACCTTAAAGGGAAAAATGCTAGAACACCCAGGATATATCAAAGGTCTAGATAATATTCTACTAAGTGGACAGTGGCTACAGCCCCCAGGAGGGTTGCCTAACGCCCTTATCACAGGTAAAGATACCATAATGCGTATCTGTAAAAAAGAAAAACAGCTATTCACTTTTGAATAGATAAAAAGCTATGCTCTCCATAAAAGAGAGCATTTTTTTTATATATTGCAAGCCAATGACGAAACCTTTTAAATATGGTACTAGTGGTCCCTCTTATAAAACAGTGGTAAAACCAACTATGTCTCAACTTGCCCCACTGAAATGGTCTCTTAACCGTGTCAAAGATCGGAAGTCTTAATATAATTGGTTCTGGATTAGTTGGTAAAAAGGGGTAAAAAGTACTAGTATGTATTAAAAAAAATTATAGAAGAAAATAGCTTATATTGTTATAATATAGATAATAGTAGTAAATTGTGGAATATTCAGCTGGTTTATAGTGGAGGTGATGTGGTGTTATATAATGGCAAAATAATACATAAGGATATATATAATCATTCATCGGTGTCGCAGAATAAGCGTGCGGAAATTTTTAATAAGTATAAGGATGACACCATAGAAATCAATATCTACACCATGCAAAAAGGACATAACTTCTTTTTTAGCCCACCCCAGGACAAAAGAAGCGTAAAATCCTACTACATATTAGAAGGGGAGCTTAAATGTTACGATACTGAACGTAACTATTCTGTGGGGGACATAATAGTCCTCGATGCGAAAAATGAGCCCTTTAACTTTTTTACAAACACCAGCCTAAAAATATTAGTTCAATCTGTATACGATAATAGCTATGAGAAGTCAAACAGAAATTTTAGAGATATCAATGATACCCTACAAAAAATACAGCAGAAGGATGCATACACAAGCTTGCATTCAGAGAGGGTATACGAGTTTACAAAAATGTTAGCCGTTGAACTTAATTATACAGGTCAAAGGCTTAGAAATATCCTTTATGCAGCTAGATATCATGACATAGGGAAAATATACATAGATGATAATATTCTAAATAAGCCATCTACCCTTACATATGAAGAATTTGAGATAATGAAAAGCCATGTGGTGGAAGGAAAAGAGCTGGTTATCTCGTGCTTTGGCAAGGATGTATACGATATTGTTAAGCAGCACCATGAGAGATTAGATGGAAGTGGTTACCCCTCTGGTTTGACAAAGGAGGAAATCTCCACAGAAGGAAAAATTATTGCCATATGTGATAGTTTTGATGCCATGACCACAGATAGAGTTTATAAAAGGGGTAAAAGTATATCTGAGGCAAAAAGAGAATTAAGAGAACTTAAAGACGTAAAATATGAATCTTACTTAGTTGACATCTTCATAGATGATGTCTTGCCTAAATTAAACATAAAGTAAAAATAAAGCCTAAGTTGGTTATGTAAATAATCAACTGATAGGCTTTTTATATTTTGTAAAATAGTTGAAATAAAGGTCATATTCTATTAACAATTTGTGAACAATGACACATTAAGGCAGGAGAAATAAGTTTCGTAAAGAAAAATATAAGATGTTAAAATTATATCTGTTGTAGAAAGAGGTGCATTATGAGACTGGAAGTAAGAAATCTTCACAAATCCTTTTCTAACACTGAAGTACTCCATGGGATTTCTTTTACTGTGGAAAGTGGAAAGGCCCTTGGCTTCTTAGGAAGGAATGGGGCTGGAAAAACCACCACCATTAGAATTTTGATGGATTTGTTTAAAGCTAACAGTGGAGAAGTGTTACTAGATGGTAATAAATTTGTGGCTAAAGACCATCAAATAGGATATTTGCCTGAGGAAAGGGGCCTTTACCCTAAAAAAACAGTATTGGAACAATTGATTTACTTTGGCCAGTTAAGGGGGCTAAGGGTTAAGGAAGCTAAAGAGAATTCTTTATATTGGTTAAAAAGGTTAGGGGTAGATCAATATAGCAATAAAAAACTAGAAACCCTATCAAAGGGGAACCAACAAAAGGTTCAATTGGCTCAGACTTTTGTCTGTAATCCAGAAATAGTAATTTTAGATGAGCCCTTCAGTGGATTAGACCCAGTGAATTCACAGATATTAAAGGATATTATTAGGGAGCAGATCGATGCAGAAAAATTAGTCATTTTTTCAAGCCACCAAATGAGTTATATAGAAGAATTTTGTGAATATATAGCCTTGATAAATAAGGGAGAAATCGTACTAAATGGTCATTTAAAGGAAATTAAAAAAGAGTATGGAATGAATCGATTAACTGTGAGTGTGATCAATTTATCCAACGTAGAATTAGAGGAAATCTTTGAAAATGCACTAAATGATATTGCAAAGGTAGTAGATAAAAAGAACAATCATCTTATTGTGGAACTGGTGGGCAGAAATAGTAAAAACGATTTACTGAAAAAATTAGTGGAACTTGATTTGGATATTGAGAAGTTTTCCATATATGAGCCCACTTTAGAAGATATTTTTGTTAGCAAGGCGGGTGATAACTAATGAGGAATTTTTTAATTGTTTTAAAATATGAACTGATGGGTTTTATCAAAAACAAAGCATTTTCCATTGCAACGTTAATCATTTGTTTCTTATTGATACTGGGGCTTTCTGTACCCACCATCAGAGATACATTTTTTAGTACACCTGATGATGGTGAATATGTGGTTTCCCCAGGTGATGGTGACGGTATTGGTAATGGTGGGGGTAATGTTGATAATCAAAAGATTTATGGTTATATAAATGTAAATGAGGCAATACCAAATGTAAGTGATTTGGAAATGAATTTTTTTGCAGGAAGACTGGTTGAGTATCAAGACCAAGGAGAGCTTGAAAACAAAATAAGTAAAGGTGAAGTGGCTGCAGGGTTTATCATCGAATCTCAGACAAAGTACCAATATGTGGTTCAAAATAATGTTATGCATAACTCTGATAGGTTCTTTATTGAAGAAGCAATGATAAATGCATATAGGATGTATGGGTTTCAAGAAAGAGGAATTGAGTACGAATCTGTGGCTGATTTAATAGCAGTTTATATAGAAAGGGATACAAAGGTTTTAGGCACCGATAGTGCTTCTAATTACCTATATACCTACATTTTAGTTTTTGGCCTTTATTTCATGATTTTGATCTATGGTCAGCTTGTGGCTACGGCTGTGGCCAGTGAAAAGAGCAATAGGGCCATGGAGGTTTTAATCACCAGTACCGACAGTACCAATTTAATCTTTG
>CAYYRM010000009.1:0-24980 GCA_964474005.1 uncultured Eubacteriales bacterium | reverse complement strand
GGTTGCAGCTTTAATATGCGTTATGGTGGGTTTTACAATTGTGTTTATGCTTCTCAGAAATAGTGGTGCATTACAATTTAATAAAACAGACTATCAGTTACAATTTATTAATGGTCAGACATTAACACCGCAACAGGAACAGTTTATAGCTAATACCATTTTTGACCTTATTGAGAAGGGTGAATATAAAAAAATAAACCACAATGTACCTACATTGAGGCTTGCTATGACTTTGTTCACCTTTGCTGACGAAAATAACACATATACCTATGATTTTTCTCCAGTTAAACAACGTCATAAAGATAATTATCAAATTCTTATGGTTGTCTCAACTCAAAAAAATAATTCAACCATAAAGTCCACAAATTACATCATTAATTCCGAACCTTTATTTCACCTATTGCACGAATACAATTATTACTTTTCTATCTTAGATGAGCACATTCCATTAGATGTTATTGACCACATCATATTTGGCTTAAACTATAGTGGGTTGTACTCTTATTCTTTGACAGGAGGGGAGTAAAATGGTTAAAAAGAAAATAATGTCTGGAGCTTTTGTTGTTATTTTTGTATTCGCCATAGGATTACTTATAAATACTCCCTTTAAAGTGAATATTGATGAAAAAGATGTGTTAACCATGAATCTATATGTTTCAAATATGTACAGCCACCGTTTTGAAATAGACGATGAACATAAGAGTTTATTGCTAAGTTGGATTAACAATGCTGATTATAAAAAACCTTCTACAAATTCCATGGGAGATATGACCTTAACAATAAATACAGGTAACAAAATTTATGAATTTACAGCTAATCGATCATCCAACATGGTATGGGGATACGTATACAATTATAAAAAATCTACTCCCTTTGCTTTTGAGTCACAAGAAATTAGCAAACTTTTCTATGAAGTTTTCACTCAAGAGCTAGAAGGTAAACAATTAGATGAAATCCTAGTAAATAGCATAATTAAAGGTATGTACTAATCTTGTTTTAATTTGTTCAAGTTAAAATGAAACCTCAGCTCTTCACATTTGTGAATTGCTGAGGTTTTTGTTATCTTTTATGTCTTATTACGGTTACAGATGTACCTTTGTTGGGCTCACTTTCCACCTGGGCCACGTCCACCAGCATGCCTACAATCATTAGGCCAGATGCTGTTTGGCTATTCCCTGCTAAGCCTCCATAATAGTCCTCTAGTTCATCCCTGCGAGGTTGATTAAGTAGGTCGTTGACCTGGCTTAAAATAGATTCTTCCATTCCTCTACCATTATCCGTTACTGTTATTTCTGTTTTATCTTCTTCTCTTTTCACGTTCACTTTTACTTCTGTGGCATCAGCGTTTAGGGCATTACTCATAAGTTCTTTGACGATCCCTTGGATTTTACTCTTTTCTGATCTCAAAAATACCCCTCCTTTTACTTTTCTCCTTTAAATCCATTTATTAGAGCAACAAATATGGTTGCCACAAAACCTCCGGCAAAACCATTGTTGTAAAGATTTAGTCCTCCATGAAGCACTCCTACATTAGTAACTATGGATAAATGCACAAATCCTGCTATTACCCCTATGATAGGGCCAAATTGACCTGCTAAGGGTGCCAATGTGGTACCGAAAAGTGCTGCCAAGAGTGGTCCTGCTTCACTGGCTCCCCATCTTGAGAAGGGTGCCATGGTACCAAGCCAAACCCCAATCATTACAGGGACAATGTTCTTTGGATGCTTACCGAAGGCTGCAAAACCTACCATGGTGAGAAGCCCCCCCACTGTTGGTCCATTGTAATGTCCACCCACCAACTCAATGTAACCTGCACCGATTAATCCTACAAAACCCATGTTCATAAGGGTATTTCCAAAACCACCTAAAACCACAAAGTCTGTAATCAATGTACCAAGGTGTTTTAATATCTCTAGATAATCCTTTAGTTTTCCTTTATTAAATACGAAACCCAGTAAAACCATACTTATAAAAAGAGGAATAAAAATCCATCTCATTTGTGAGTTAAATGTTTCACCCCATATATACACAGTATTACTTGCTTTATCGAAACTCCTAAAAATCGATACAAACAATAACCCTACAAACCCAGCGGTAAAACCGATGTTGTAGATGTTATAACCCTCATGGGCCCTAAGTAAGTGACTGGCCAATGGAGGCACGATAATTCCAGATAATATACCTACCAGTATACTTATGGGTACACCCCATCCAAATCCAAATGCCACATGGGTAACCAGTGGTGCCAATGCCGTACCAAAAAGGGCTGGATAAATGTAAGTTTTAAAGGGTTGTCCTTTAATTCTACTGTAAACAAACACACCTGTTATCACAGGCATTACAGACCAAATATTTTTACCAAATAAACCGAAGCCCACCATGGTAAATACTGCGGCAATGGCAGGTCCATTAAAAACAATTTTGTTTATTTTCACCAGTATAAATCCTATTATCCCCACCACTGTTGCATTAAAGATGGCCGGGCCCACTCCCCCTACCACCATGTAGTCAGTAATGAGCATCCCTGGTGATAAAAAGATTTCCTTTAGCCCTAAAACTAGTTCCTTAGGGCTTTGTAAGAATATACTTATTGTTAAAAGCACCAGTAGATAAAATGCTGTAACCCGTTCTTTAGCTTTATCATCGACTACTACATAGTCAAAGCTCCATAATTTTTTCATTCCCCGAAGACTCCTCTGCTCTTTTTTATTTTATTATAACACGGCAGCCTATGTGGGACAATAATGTATCTTTATCTTAAGCCCTGAGTAGGAAACCAAAGGTTTCTGATTAGGAGCCTTACAGGCTCTGAGTAGGGGCTTACGCCCTGATTAGGAAACCTTCGGTTTCTGATTTATGCCTCCCTTTACTTTCACAACTAAAAAAGATAAACTAATATAGGACATTTAATATGAAGGCGAGGTGACCTGTCTTTGACAGGGAATATGGATAAGTATAATAAATCTAAGTGGAGTATTTGGGCTGTTTTGGCCTTGGCTTTTGTGGTGGTTTTCTTTCATAGGTATTCCACTGCAGTTGTTGCAGATGACTTAGCTTCTGAGTTAAATCTTACGGGAACACAGCTTAGTAACTTAGCATCAATGTACTTTTGGGCTTATGCCATTATGCAGATTCCCAATGGAATTTTAATAGATACCATTGGACCTAGGAAGACAACTAGCATTGGTATGCTTTTGGCAGGTATCGGTTCAATAATGTTTAGTATGGCACCTAATGTTTTAGTGGCTTACATAGGTAGGCTTTTAGTGGGTGTAGGGGTGGCAGGAGTTTTTGTTTCTGTACTTAAAATCCAAGCCGTATGGTTTAGAAAAGAAGAATTCCCAATGATTACCGGGCTCACTTCCTTTGTTGGTAATTCTGGTGGAGTTTTAGCCACTACACCGTTAGCTCTTTTGGTTATTGCCATTGGCTGGAGAAGCTCCTTTGTGGTTATCGGAGTAGTATCGTTATTATTTTTTGGCCTCATAATGTACTTTGTCAAAGATCACCCTCGGGAAATTGGTTGCCCGGCACCCAATGGTGATGCTCCCATTTCCACTGAACCTTTTTGGATAGGGCTTGGAAAGGTTGTTAGAAATCCCTATACATGGCCAAATTTCTTTATTCTTTTTACCCTTATGGGCTCCATTACCTCTTTTTCTGGTTTATGGGGTGTCCCTTATTTAACACATATTTACGGATTGAATAGAAGTGCAGCATCCCACTACGTCCTTTTACTTACAACGGGAATAATGATTGGGTCTATTTTAATTGGCTCCATAGCCAAAAGGGTTGGCAAAATCAAACCCATTATTTTGACGGGGGCTTCGATTTTCACCCTAAGTTGGTTTTACATTATAGTTATTTCAAATGGACAGCCACCTTTGTGGCAACTACCATTCATTTATCTTCTAATGGGTATAACCGCTGTTTCATTCATACTATCATTTACCAATGCCAAGGAAGTTAATAATCCTCACCTTTCTGGTACAGCCACCAGTGTTGCCAATGTGGGTGGTTTCCTAGGGGGAGCCCTTTTAAATATTTTTGTAGGCTATATCCTTGACTTAAATTGGGGTGGGACTTTGGTAAATGGTGCACGGGTTTACTCCCTTGGAGCATATAAATTAGCTTTCACGGTATTTTTAGCCATGGGACTGGTGGCTATGGTTGCGACATTGCTACAGAAGGAAGTTTAAAAAAAGCCCAGTGATGGGCTTTTTTTGTGTCTAATTCATACTTCCTGATAAAAGGGAACTTCCATTATTGGATTTTACATCTACTTTATAGTTATAGCCTTTAGGGATCCTTAGTACCATTTGATGAAAATCCAATGATTTCTCTTCAGAATTAGTGATATATCTTATTTCAATATTAAATGTTTTATCATCTAATTCTTCCTGAACTATCTCATATTTTCCACCTTCGATTGATTCATTACCCATGGTGATTAAACAATATCTAAAGTCATCATCTTCTGAGAATAAAAGCCTTGGGCCTCTGGTATAATCATTGGGATTAAATGTTTCTGGTATATATTCTAGTATTTCTAAATTAGCATCTAAAATATCTTCATCGTTACTGGTGCACCCCAATGGTAATAATAGTAAAATACATACTATGCCAATTATTATCTTTTTCATAAAACACTCTCCTCATAACTTTTTAATTTCATTATAATTTACTATTTTTATCAATTGATTAATAATTGTTAAGTAATTTGCATTACATTATTAACCTTTGGGAAAAATTATATTGATAAAATTCCTAAGGAGGTTATTTACTTGGATTTAGATATAACCATTGAAAACAAATTAGGTGTCACTAAAGGTACTCCTTTAGAGGAAGCTGTACAGGCCAATATTGACGGAGAAAATTTTGAAATAGGCTGGTATCTAGCTGCAGCTAGACAAGCCCAAAGGGAAGGATATCCAGAAATTGCTGAGGTTCTTAAAACCATAGCTTGGGAAGAGGCAGACCATGCTGCAAGATTCATTGAGTTAAATGGTGATGTTTCCACAGCCACAAGGGATAATCTTGGAACTGCGTTAAAGGGTGAAGTTAAGTCTAATAAAATGAAAAGAGAAAGCGCTTTAAAAGCAAGAGAAATGGAAAACGATCCTGCCCACGATGTTTTTGATGAAACAGCAAAGGATGAAGCCCGTCATGCCAGAGCTTTAGAGGGTATGTTGGAGCGTTATTTTTAAAAATATTTGAAGAGTACATTAAATAAGGAGCCCTTTTTAGGCTCCTTTGATGTTTTAATTATGTTTTTATCCCACCATTTCCATTGCCCTTTTGTTTAATATATAGTAGCTAATCCATACAAATGTACTTACCAAAAATTCCGTAATTACATTTAGACTAATATAGGTAACTCCAGAAGAAATTTGATTAAAGTAACTATAGTACATAACAAAATATGCAATTAAAAAGAATAATGACAATATAAAAAACGGTGTATACAAAATCTTAAGGTTACCAAATGAGATGTTTACACCAATTGTTAATAGTCTAAAGAAGGTGTAAAGAATAACTAAGTATATATACATCGGTATATTTCCTGATATCGATGAGAATATATCAAATATATGTATAAATAAAAGAGGTATTGTTAAAAGAACATATACAGCGCTAATTATTCTATGATGGATTATAAACTTTTGTTTACTATAGTTTGAATACATAAATAAAGATATTAGTATAATCAGTCCAGTAAAAAGAAAACTTGAAAATATCCTAGATATAATTTGAGGATAAACATCTGTGGAATATCTTTGAAAAACCATGTTTGCCAAAAACTTAAGACTATTAAATATATGCATGAAACTAAGTATTATTGCAAGAATAGCTAAAGCAATGTTGGGTTTATTTCTGTACTGATACGAATTTTCCACGTGTATTCCTCCCTTATTTACTGCACTTCTATTCCTAATTCACCATCTTTAAGATAAATTCCTCTATAATAAAAGGAGTCCTAATATTAAGACTCCTTTTATTATTTATTCAATTAACTAAAATCTCAAAGCCAGTAAATCCTTTAGAGCTAGATCATTTATTCTTTCATCTGTTAAAACTAAGAAATTGGGCTTAAGTTTTATGTTCTCACCATTTTTCCAAGCGAATTTTGTGAAGTCCATCAGGAATACTACTTCTTGATTAACAGACAGCATTTGATTCTTCTTGGCAAAGTCCGATACTAATTGTATCATAGTCCTTTGCTTTGTGGATTCCACTGTGATAGTAGAGTGTGGATGACCATCAAAGGCTGCAGCTTTTTCTCCTGCTTTGATTTTTACCCATTCTCCAATGCTGTTTTGATATTTTAGGAAGCATGTATTTAGATCCTCATCTGCTTTGAAGTAGTATGAGTTCATCCACTCACCTGTAATAAATGTTCCTGTGTTTTGCTCAACCTCATTGAAGTGGCAAACCACTGGCACATTAGGTAGCATTAGATAATATTGATGGAATACTAACCCCTTAAATTTTTCGTGGTTATTTACTTTTACGGTGATTTTAATACCCGACCAAAGATTTTCATGCAGATCTTTTATCTCTACGAATTCTGCACTTATCTCTTCCCTTAATGTGGATCTTAAAAGTAGTGATTCAGGTGTCCCAAAAAGACCCCCTTGCCATGGACTCCACCATGATTTTGGCCCAACTTTAGGGAAGGAATTATCAAGCCATTGTTTTCCTTGGTATTCAAGGGAGAATAGATTTGCAGCAAAGGTAGGAGCAGCTTTGATTTTGATTACACCATTGTCCGCAAAATAAACCTTATGACCTTGTTCTTCCACCACAGAAGTATCAACTTTATTAGAACCTTTTTTAAATATAATTCTTTGCTTGTTAATCTCCAAGGATGTTAAGTTTGCTGTGCTGTTTACATATTGTACTGGCTTTTCTGTTTTTAAATCAAAGGTTACTTCTTTGTTTTTTTCATTTTGACATACCAGTTTACTTAGTGTCACATCACCTAGATTTACGGTGATCTCACCATCTAGGTAGGATGTTCGATTATCCTTTATGGAAACTGTCAATTCTTCACCTACAAAGGGATTACCACCATTGACCTTTAATGTAATAGGTTCTTGGGAGATGAGGTCTTCAACATTTTTTGCCATGGCAAAGGCTCTAAATTCCTGCCATGTGTTAAAGGCTCCAACAGAGATATGGATGGGATTTGTGGATACCGATGATTTGGCTCCAATTTTGCCCAAATTGGTTGTGAGCATCATATGCCATCCCTTAAACTCAGGCTCAAATTCTTTGGGCCAGCATAAACCCCTAGGGATTTTCTTAGAGGTGGCAAATATCCAGTTTTCTGATAGGTCTTTCGCTTCCCAGTACCCATATTCTGCACCCACTGAATCATTGAGCTCTATATATTCATTTTTAATTGGGAATACTGCCCTTTCTAAGTGATGCATAATAGGTGCTGCAAGATGAATCTCCTCTAGGGTTTCTTCACCTAAGTTAATAACCTCGTACTTTGTGCTTAATAAACCATTTGAATATAGTTCTTGTATGGTTTTTAAATGTATTCCCCTTTTCTTGTCAGAAACAAGGGTGTACTCCAATATTGCAACTCCATTTTTGTCATGGAATTTAAAATCAATGGGTCTTTTCTTTCCAAACTCATCATAAAAGGGTTTACCTATCCTTGGAGGCAAAAATGCAGTAATATGTCCATCATCCACTTGCCTTGTGGGAATCTGCCAATTGTCTTCTTTTTCAACCTTCATAAGATACTTGTCATTGTAGATTTCCCAGTACTTTTCTGTTTCTCCAAAAAACCTTGCATTTGCTCCCTTAAATCCTATGCCAGTTTCCTTTTCAAAGCATACTTTATCTCCATTTTTAAGGGTTACATTTACCTTTAATTTAGGATTGTAGAACCCAAAACCCTTAAGTACATAATTTAACGGAACGGATGTCCTTGAATTGGCTTCTAGGGGCACAGTTAATTGTTTGTCCTCTAAGTCCATAAATTCAGTTGATGGCAGATCAATAACAAATTCCCCTTCTTCATCGAACTTATTTTCGATATCCAAATAGAACTGGTCTCTTTTTCCTAAATAACAAAGTTCTTTGCTCCCATTAAATACCAGTTTTGCTGGAAATTCCGGTATTAGTCCCACTTGGAAAAATGCTTCTTTTCCGTTTATTTTAACCTTGGCTGCCACTGTGGGGTGAGTTTTGAAGTTACTTTGTTCTTCTTCTATTTCAGCAACTGAGAAATTATTTGTTATGATAACCTCAGAAGTAACTTCTTGTGCTACTTTAAAGGTGTTATCTATGTTTTTTACCTTCGTCCCTAGAATTTCTATGTTCAGTGGTTTTCCACTTTTATTTATAACCTTGTATTCTATTTTGTAATCCCTACCAAAGACCAAGTTAAGTTTTTCTACTGTAGCTTGGATTAGGTAATCATCGGTTTCAATTAGCCTAAGACCCCTGCCCCTTCTTTCAAACTGCACCCGTAATCTTCTAGAATCCTTTTCCCATGAATATTCATAGTACTCGAACTTATTTTCTTTTATTCCATCAGGTTTTACTTCTATATGTCTAGTACTATCACAATACCAGTCCATTTCTTGAAAATAATCTTTAATGGCTTCAGTTTTTAATACTGTGGGGATAAAGTTCATTAGGTGTGTGGACTCATCCATCTCTTCCCAAAAGAAACCACACTTTTTATAAAGTGGCACAGCCTTTGTATTACCTGGCCAAGTAAAAAGGTCAAGTCTTGGCCAACCCATTTCCATTACTTTTTCTAGTACCTTTAGAATTAACATCTTACCTATTTTCTTGCCATGATAATCAGGCCTTACATTAAGTAATGGTATATACATGGTATCATCATCAAATCTGTATTCCGAAAGAGAGCAATACCCTACAACTTCTTCCCCATCTAAAGCTAAGTATAGGTTTAGATTCTCAGAGTTTGCTTCTGACCTTTCCACATCTTCTGCTGTTTTAACTGTATCGCCACCACCCCAGCCATCGTGGCTTTTATTCCACATATCCGCCACTTGAGCAGCTAGGCCTTTATGGTATTCAACTATTTTGATATTTCCCATAACTTTTCCCTCCTCTTTTACATGCAACTATTGCTTCTTTTAAGGATTTATCACCCCATGGATAGTCACATTTATCCCCCTTTCTGGCATAAAAAAATAGCCACGGGTACAAAACCCATGGCTTTCTTTTATAATTAGAATCCCCTTAGTTACAGAGGTATCCCACCAGAAAGGCAAGGTCTTGTTTTCATACATGAAGCAAAAAATCTAACTAGTATCATAGAAACCTTACCTCCCTTCAATTTATATTTTCCTTTTTCAGTTTAATGGAAATCATTTAAACTGTCAAAGGATTTAATATATTGTTCATAAAATGTTCACTCTTTTATTATCCTAACGGCTCCTTCCACGTATTTTCTTTGCATTTGATGATCTAGCTTTCTGTTCTCTTTACTTTCAAACACTATGTTTAGGTCATAGTCTTCGGGGTAGAGATCCTTTGCTTCTATGTGGAGCTTTAGGCGTTTTTTGTTAATCTTAAATTTATTTTTCATAACCATAACCCCCAGCTCCCCCCTATTGTTTTCCAGCTCACATACTATTCCCGTCCTGTCCATTGTGGTGATATAAACACTATCACCTAGGTTAAAGGTATGCTCTATTTTGGTTTTTTCCACATGTTTTTGGTGAAGCTTCGTTTGCTTTTGAGCATTTACAAGATCCATGTGTTCTTTAATGGTTTGGCTTTCTATGGTGTTTCCTTCTTCAAAGCTCATGTTATATTCTTGTTCTTCTTTGTAAATGAGCTTGTGGGCCCTTTGAATAATTTCTTTTCTCATCCCAAGCCTTAAAGCAATTAAAAATCCGTTGCTTTCCCCAGCCACCCCAATACTTAATTTGTACATGGGTTTAAGTGAGTTAATGTCAAACCCCATGGAACCATTTTCAAACCCTTTATGTTCTTGGGCGAATGTTTTTATTTCGCTATAGTGGGTTGTGGCTATGGTTATGGCACCTTTGTTATACAGCTCTTCAAGTATTGCCATGGCAAGTCCTGAACCTTCAGAGGGGTCTGTACCAGTTCCTATTTCATCGATTATTACCAGGGTTTTTTCACCTGCACATTCCAAAATACTAATTATGTTTCTTACATGGCTGGAAAAGGTGCTTAAGGATTGCTCTATGCTTTGGCCATCGCCTATATCAGTTAGAACATTTAAAAACATGGAAAACTTGCTTTGGGGCTCAGCTGGAACATGAAGGCCTGATTGCACCATTAGGGTTAGTAGGCCCACTGTTTTCAGTACCACCGTCTTCCCCCCCGTATTAGGACCAGTAATTACTAAAGATTTATATTCTGTTCCTATTTGAAAATCTAAGGGTACTGCTTCTTCCCCTAATAATGGGTGCCTACCGTTTTTAATATTTATTTCACCTAAGTTATTCACTGACACGGGATTACCCTTAATGGTTTGGGAGTATTTGGCTTTGGCAAAAAGGAAGTCATAGTTTTCTAAGGTTTCCATTATTATTTTCAGTTCTTGTTCATGTTGCTCCACCACACCTGTGAGCTTTGATAGGATTATATAAATCTCCTTTTCCTCTTCAGTTTTTAAAATGTTCAGTTCATCTTGTAGCTTCTTTACAGCCTCTGGCTCCACAAAAACCGTGGACCCTGTGCGTGAAGCATCTAAAATATTTCCTTCTATGCTACCTTTGTACTCATTTTTTACTGGTAGCACATATCTCCCTTCCCTTGTGCTTATGAGTTTATCCTGCAAGAACTTACTTTGTGATGAATTCAAGTAACCGTTTAGTTTACTCTTTATTCTTTCTTCCACGACGTTAATTTTTTTTCTGATTTTGTTTAATGTAGCTGATGCTTTATCACTTACCCTATTATTAACTATACATCTGTATATTTCATCTTCTAGATCTCCTAGATCTGTGATGGAATAAGCATACCCACTTACCATTGGTGCCACCACTTCCATGTTTTTCATATATGATTTTAACTGTCTGGAACCACTGATTAAATTTGCAATGTGGGTAAAGTCCTCTGGGTTTAGGCAATGGTTTTTGCCTATTTTAATATAGACTTTTTCAAATCCATCTAGCCCTGACATGGGTATTCTGGAGTTTTTGTTTAACATAGCCTTTGTTTCCGTGGTTTCTTGTACTTGTATTTTTATGGCCTCTATATTTATAGATGGTGTTAGCTTTTCTACCCTCTTTTTACCTAGGGAAGATTGGGCAAATCCCCTAAGATTTTCGATGATTTTGTTATATTCAAGCATTTTTATGGCGTTTTCATTCATTGTTTTATTATCCTCCTATTTTGTTCTTGAGTTTTTCTTTTCCCTTTGCTGTGTCTGACATTTATGCAATCACTCATATGAATCACTCCTAAATATTAATCTTAAAAGGCAAAAGGGCTAGAGATGAACATAGTTCACCCATAGCCCTTTTAAAAATGGATATAAAAATACCGTGCACAGGCACGGTAAAAATATCCCATGTAAATGTGGGGTTATTTTGCCAGTGTTCATAACTTAAGGATTCAAAAAGGTATAATTAATAACCCTACAAAATACAGGAAATTAACAGATATTTTGTAAGAAACCATTTTGAAATATTTAATTCCTTATTAGTTAAGAACAACAACGGACACAAATTCGTCCCCCTCAAATTTAGTTACACTTATATAATATGTTATTGGAATAATAATGTCAAACTATATTCTAAAATTTAACAAATGATTCATCACTAAAGGCACTTAGTTGCTTATAAATTGTGCCAAAAAAAGCCCTTAGTTGAAACCAGTTCATCCCTTTTTTATCCTCTAGAAATTCATCCAACTGTTTATTGGATTTTGCAGCATAATTCCTTGCGGTTTCTAGGGTATATTTGAATGCTCCACTTTTTTGCAACTCTTTTTTTATCTTCTTTAAGTCTTTTATCTTTTTAAATGAGCTTATATCTCCATCATTATTTAAATAGTAGCTAGGTGCTAAACTGTAGATACCATTTTGTATATCATCGGTTAGGTCTTGTAGATCATCCAATATAGTTAAAGCCACAAATAGATTATTGGCTGCTTCAGTCAGTAAGGTGACCTCCTGTGCCTTTGCACCACAGGCTGTAGAAACGCTACCCATAACAAGGCGCCCCCAGCTCCCACCTCTATCTTCTGACTGTTGCAATGATTCTTCAATGGTATATTTTTTTCCCACCATTTTTTGATCAATCATTTGACTTTTGGCAACCACCAGCATCTCCTCTGTGAAATACTCCAAGAATTTATCACGGTACATTTCATTTAAGTGAGGAGTTATTTTCCCCATAAGCACCGCCATTTCCACAAAAAAATAGTCTCCTAAAACAATTCTATCATTTATGCTGTAGGTGCTTAGTTTATCATTTATTTTATCTTCCCTATCAATGATATCGTCATGGATAGATGTGGCCAAAAAGAAAGCCTCCATGACCTCAGCCATCTGTTCAGCCAAAGAGTCGTTTAATTCATAACCCTTAGAAACTAGGTATGTGAAGATGGAAAAGGATTTTGCCATCATCTTATCATCCTTATATACTTCCACCATATCATTTAGCTGTTGATGTTTAACCTTTAGACTTACTTTCCTTTGTACCTTGTCAACCAATGTCTCCATTTCATCCCCTCCTTTAGCCATTTTATACTTTTTCCATGCTTTAGTAAATAAGAAAATGAGAACTATTTTCAATTTTTAGTCTAAGGAAAAATTTTATTAGAACTGTGTCAAAAGCCCTTTTACTGTCATACCTATAATTATGGTTTTAAAGCTTTACCTAGAATGATATAAAGGTGGTTAAAAATATGAATAAAATAAAGGCAGCTTCTTTGGCCATTGCTGTAAGCTTTTTTTTGGTTATTTTCAAAATAATTGTTGGTCTATATACCAATTCCATAAGTATTATTTCCGATGCACTGCATTCTTCAATGGATGTGATTGCATCCACCATTACTTTAATTGCCATGAAACTAGCCAGCCGTCCTCCAGATAAATCTCATAATTATGGGTATGGGCGTTATGAGGATTTGTCTGCGGCCATACAAAGCGTGTTAATTTTCCTGGTTTCCATAACCATTATCACTCAGGCTGTGTCACGTATTGCCAATCAGAACTTAATTACAGAAACTACCCCTGGTATCATCGTAATGTTAGTATCCATTATATTACATTCTTGTACTGTATTTATTATGCTGAAATATGCTAAAAAAGAAAATTCAGTGGCCCTTAAGGCCAATGCCCTGCATCTTTTAGCAGATGTTATAACTTCAGTGGGAGTAATTGTTGGTTTAATTGTCATACATTTCACCAATCTAAGGGTAATTGACCCACTGGTGGCTATAGTTGTAGCTCTAATAATAATTAAGACAGGTTATGATATTGGAAAAGAATCCATACAGCAATTATTGGATAAAAGTCTAAGCAACGAAGAAATGGCTGTTATTAAACAGGCTATAAAGAAACATAGCCCCCCTGTTTTAGATTATCACCATTTGAGAACCCGTAAAGTTGGTCTCACCAGGTTGGTTGAATTCCATATAGTCCTTCCCAATGACTTTAGTTTAATGGATGCCCATGATATTTCCAGTTCCATTGAAAAAGAAATTCATCAATGTATAACAAATGTCAGAACAACAATACATTTAGAACCTAAGGAACATTACCATCCCTATACATGGTAAATTATCTTTTCATGTTGCCAAAATGTTCAAACAAATATAAGATATTATTAATTAGAACTGAAGGGGGCGGGTTTTATGGGTAAAAGGGTATTTTTAATTTTCCTATTGCTTTCAATGGTGTTTATTTTAACTTCTTGTGGCGGTACAAACAACTCAAGGACTTTAGAATCCTTTGACTTTATGGGTAAAAACTTTATGCTTACAACCAGTGAGAAAAATTCATGGACGTACCATAGTGCAGATGGAGAAGAAATCAGTTTTGAGGCTTTCACAAATAGAATTACCATCCATCATCTTGATAAAGTAATGACTTATAACTTTTCTAACGATGGTACTTCAACATTTGCAGGGAATTTAGACGATCCTCTACATGTTTTTGATTACATGGATTTAGCCTCAGATATAAGATTTTCCAATGCAAATATGAGTAGATCCAGTGGTAATAGAACCAATGGTGGTTACATTTTTCTTAGTTTTATATTAATTGGTTTGGGGTTACTGAATGTTTTAAAACCAGATTTAGTTTTTTATCTTAGTGAAGGTTGGAAGTTTAGCAATGATGTGGAACCTTCATTGCTATATAAAGAGATTACCATAGTGGCTGGTGTAATAGGAATAATAGCAGGTATAGTGATATTCTTTATGGCAATATGATATTTATAGCGTAAAAATGGGTAAAAAATACAACAGTGGGTAAAAAATCCCCACTGTTTTTGCATATTTTTATATTTCCTTAGAATATAATTCCTTAGATATCCAATATTCAATAGCTTTTCAATGAAATTATAAGATTTGGCATGATTGTTGCAGTTGAATATTGTGAATATTTCTCTAAATAAAAGGAGGAGATACTGTGAAGAAGTTAATTAACAATCCAGAAGTTGTAGTGGAGGAAATGTTAGAGGGCATAGTTAAAGCCCACCCTGATTATGTCCGTCAGGTTGAAGGTTTTAATGTACTGGTAAGGGCTAATGCTCCTGTTAATGGAAAAGTTGCTCTTATAAGTGGTGGAGGTAGTGGTCATGAGCCTAGCCATGGTGGTTTTGTTGGAAAGGGTATGCTAGATGGTGCCATCGCAGGTGCTGTATTTACTTCCCCAACCCCAGACCAAATTTATGAGGCATTAAAAGCAGTTAATGGTGGCGCAGGTGTTCTAATGGTTGTAAAAAACTATACCGGTGATGTTATGAACTTCGAAATGGCAGCTGAGATGGCTCAAATGGAAGGTTTAGACATCGAGGTTGAAAGTGTAGTTGTTAATGATGATGTTGCAGTGGAGAACAGTACATGGACCACTGGTAGAAGGGGTATCGCTGGTACGGTCTTTGTACATAAGATCGCCGGTGCCGCTGCTGAAAAGGGTATGAACTTGCAAGATGTAAAACGAGTAGCTCAAAAAGTTATAGATAATGTACGTTCAATGGGTATGTCCCTTACCCCATGTACAGTTCCAGCTGCTGGTAAACCTTCCTTTACATTGGAAGAAAATGAAATGGAAGTTGGATTAGGTATCCATGGGGAGCCTGGTACCCATAAAGATGTAATTAAGCCTGCTGATGAAATCACTGAGCATTTAATGGACAAAATTTTGGCAGATTTAGATTATTCTAATGGTGAAGTTGCTGTTTTAATTAACGGTTTAGGTGGTACTCCTGAGATGGAACTTTATATTGTTAACAAAAAGGTTAGTGAAATATTGGCTACTAAAGGTATAAAGGTTCATAAAACTCTAGTTGGTAACTACATGACTTCCCTTGAAATGGCTGGTGCTTCAATTTCTCTTCTTAAACTTGATGATGAAATGAAGGAATTATTAGACGCTACTGCTGATACTCCAGCATTTACACAGCTATAAGATTTTTTACTGGGCTTAGGGGCCAAACTTTGTCTCTAAGCCTAGATTTTATATACTAGAAAATTTGATTGAAGAGGTGACAAATTTTGAATAAATCAACCTTGGTAAAAATTCTCAAAGAAGTGGCTGTGGTTATTAAGGAGAATAGGTCTTTTTTAACTGACCTTGATCAAGCCATAGGTGATGGTGACCATGGAATCAATTTAGATCGTGGTTTTTCTGCAGTCACAGAAAAATTAGATGAACTTCAAGAAAAGGATTGTGGTGGAATACTTTCAGGTGTTGCCATGGTTTTACTTTCTAAGGTGGGTGGTGCCTCAGGACCTTTATATGGAACTGCTTTTATGAAGGCAGGTCAGATTGTAAATGGTAAAGATGAGGTATCCCAAGAGGATGGATTAAAGATGTTTGATGCTGCCATACAAGGTATTATTCAAAGGGGCAAGGCAGCCCAAGGTGATAAGACCATGTTGGATACCCTAATACCAGCCTATGAGGCTTTAAAAGCAAGTATGGATGCCGGTGATGATGTCATTACATTAAAGGAAAAGGTTTTAAAGGCTGCTCAAGACGGCTTAGATTACACAAAAACTGTGGCTGCCAAAAAGGGAAGAGCCAATTATTTGGGTGATAGAAGTATAGGGCATCAAGATCCTGGTGCCACTTCAAGTCTATTGATACTAAAGGTTATTCTTAATACATTGGTTGCTTAATTATTTAGTTTTTTAACTTACCGAAAGGGCGGTTTATTATGATAAGTAAAACTTTAGAAGTTACAAATGAAGTGGGTTTACATGCTAGACCAGCTGCCACTTTAGTGAAGTTGGCTGCTAAATTTTCCAGCTCCATCGAAATAAACTACAAAGATAGGAGTGCAGATTGTAAAAGTATATTATCCTTGATGTCTTTAAGGGTTAAACAGGGTGAATTTGTGGATATTAAAATTTCAGGTTCCGATGAAGAGGAAGCTATGGTGCAAATTGAAAACTTGTTTGAAAATGACTTTCAGCTAACATAAAATTCATCTTGTTAAGGAGGTTTGAAAATATGAGTTTAAAGGGTAAAAAAATTCTTGCTTTAGTAGATCACGAGTTTGAGGATTTAGAGCTTTGGTATCCTGTTTTAAGGCTTAGAGAAGAAAAAGCCCAAGTAGATTTGGTAGGACCAAAATCCAAAGAAAAATATATGGGCAAATACGGTGTTCCTGCGGTATCTGATTACTCTTTTTCTGAAGTTAATCCTGATGATTACGACGGAATCCTAGTTCCTGGTGGTTGGGCTCCTGATAAATTAAGACGTTATCCAGAGGTTATTGATTTTGTTCAAAGGATGGATAAAGACAAAAAGCCCATAGGTCAAATCTGCCATGCTGGCTGGGTTCTCATATCCGCAAAAATACTTGAAGGAAAGAATGTTACCAGTACTCCAGGAATCAAAGACGACATGGAAAATGCAGGGGCAAAATGGTTTGATGAAGCAGTGGTTGTAGACGGTAATTTAGTTTCTAGCCGACGTCCACCAGACCTTCCCGATTACATGAAAGCTTTCATAGAGGTATTTAAATAAAGATAAGGCATCCTTTAAAAAAGGATGCCTTTTACTTTATATTTTACTGATATCTTTGCTGTCCACAGCGGTTTTTATTATATTATCAACATCATTTGTGGTGGTTGCCTGCACTGTTGCGGCTATTACCCCTTCCACCAGTGGAGCATCCACTAGGGTAACTTTTTTACTAAGTTCATCATCCAAAAGCTCCATGGCCATTTCACTGCTGATAATGGCGCTTCCTAGGTCCACGAACAATAAAATCGCCTTGGCTTCACCAAGTTTTTCAATTGCTTCTTTAATTTTTATAGGACTGGTGCCTATTACCTCACCATCTAAACCACCTGCTGCCTCAATTATTGAGCTGCCATCATTTAGCTGTTCTGCTATTTCTTTTACACCATCTGCTAATTTCTCACTATGTGAAACAATTACAATACCTATCATATTTTTTACCTCCTTATTCTTTTCTTGTAATTTATAATGCAATATACATGCCAAACGGGGTTAAACACTGATTCAATAGCTTATATTATATTTTTTTGCTTTTGAGGCTATGGTTTTGTGATTAAGTCCTAATGCCATCCCCGCACTTCTATAACTTTTGTGTTTTCTCAAGGCTTTTTCTATTACTAGACGTTCCAACTCTTCCATGGTTGGTAAATTATCATCATCTATATTTATATCAAAACCTATATATTCTTTATTCTCTTTGTTCCCAGAGATGTATTTTGGCAAATCGCTTTCCTTTATAAACTGATCATTTGATAGGGTCATTGCCATTTCAATTATGTTTTCCATCTCCCTTACATTACCTGGCCATCCATAATCTTCTAAACATCTGAGGGCTGAACCAGTTATCTTTTTAGGAGGAAATCCATGCTTTTTTGCTATTTTTTCTACGAAGTGTAGGGAAAGGATTGGGATGTCACCTTTTCTTTGCCTTAGAGGTGGCATCATAACAGGTATGACATTTAGGCGATAGTAAAGATCTTGCCTAAACTCCCCTTTTTCTATTTGTTCTTCTAATGGGCTGTTAGTGGCTGCAATTACCCTAACATTTGCTTTATGGGTTTTTATCCCCCCCACCCTTTCAAATTCTTTTTCTTGGAGGATTCTTAAAAGCTTTACCTGCATACCCTTATCCATTTCTCCAATCTCATCCAAAAAGATGGTTCCACCTTCTGCCAGCTCGAATTTTCCTATTTTTTGTTTTACAGCCCCTGTGAAAGCTCCCCTTTCGTGACCAAACAGCTCACTTTCTAATAGGTTTGCAGGTATTGCTGCACAGTTAACCCTAACAAAAGGCTTATTTTTTCGTGGGCTGGAATAATGTATGGCTTTTGCCACCAGTTCTTTTCCTGTTCCACTTTCACCTCTTATGAGCACTGTGGCATTGGTTTCTGCTGCTTTAGAAGCTATATTTAAAGCCTCTAATAGTGGACCACTTTTCCCTGTTATATTTTGAAATGGTTTGTTTAGTCCCTGTTTTTTAATTAGCTCCTCTTGTAGATAAATTGCTTTTGCTGACAATTCTTGTACCCTTTCTGCCAGCTTTTCAATTTCTGTCATCTCCTTTGATATCAAAATAGCGCCTTTGATATCCCCATCGATGGTAACAGGGCTAATGTTCAACATTATTTCGTTGCCATCATCTTTTTTTATTATGCAACCTGAGTGTGTGGATTTCCCTGTTGTGATACTGATTATATCTTGGGGAAGTACATCAAATATACTATTACCTATTTTATCTTTATTCTCAAGCTCTAGCATTTGCTCAAAGGGTTTGTTCATGTATGTTATTATCTGATTTTTGTCAATCATACATATTCCATCGTCAACACTTTCTAGGATATTTTCCAATTGTGTTTTTAATTCTTTAACGGTGTTTAATTCCCAAGAAAGGGCCTCGATTTCAGAAATATCCTGAAAAACAGCTACGGCTCCCATGACCTCATTATCGATTATAATCGGTGTCCTATTGGTTATTACTACCCTATCGCTAATTATTTGCTTTAGTCCCAGCTGTTCATTCCCTGTCTCAATAACCTCTTGTAACTTAAAGCTTTCTATTATTTCATCTGCTTTTTTACCCACCGCATCCTTTGCAGAAATTCCAGTGATCTTTTCTGCAGCCTTGTTGAACACGTTGATAATATTATTATCATCTAATACTATAAGTCCATTGGCAATACTATGAAATATCTTTTCACTGGCCAGTACATTGTTTTGAATTAGATTATCAACGGCATCCATTTCATGCTGGTTAATGACAAAGGAACCCGTTAGAAATTCTGCAAACTCTATGGCTGCCTTGTTATCATCACCTTCACTTATTACCCTAATGGTTTCTCCCTCTCTGATTTTCATGGAGATTAAAGCCAATAGACTATTGCCAGGTAAAATGGTGTCATCCTTTTCTCTTTTAATAAAAAGGGTACAGTTGTAGCGATCCATTAATTCCTGACATTTTTTCACAATCATTGCTGCTATGCGAGTATGGATACCTTTATCATATTTTATAACAACCTTAATACCATTATCCATCCTATCATCCCCCTACTATTATAAGGAATTTACTAAAAAATCCCGTAACGAATACCTTATGTTGCCATCCCTACCAATGGTGGTATCTGCAGCTACCATGGAGTTTAATATGGCTTCCTCTGTGGCCTCTGCCACCCCTTGAAAGGCCAAATCTATTTCTGATTCATGAATATATTGTGCTTCTATCAGTCCTTGGTTTTCATGGGGGATTTTTTTGTGGGTACTAAAGCCAATAACCAGATCACCACTGCCGTTTCCGTAGTAAGAACCTGTGCGGGATAAACCCACTGATACCCGTTTAATAATCCTTTTTATTTGTCTGTCATTTACGGGTAAATCTGTGGCTACCACAAAAATAATTGAACCCTTATCTTGTTGCTCCTCCTTTAATTTTAAAGTCTCTTTT
Organism: uncultured Eubacteriales bacterium; assembly: GCA_964474005.1. GTDB lineage: Bacteria > Bacillota > Proteinivoracia > Proteinivoracales > Proteinivoracaceae > Alkalicella. The sequence goes on along the minus strand of CAYYRM010000009.1, from coordinate 4,863 downwards.
ATCTTAATGCCTATGTTTTCACCTGCTAGAACAAAATCCTCTGTTCTGCCAAAGTTGGATAATACCAAAACCCCTATGGTGTATCTCCCATGATCTAGGTCTAAAACCCTAGAAGAACTACCTATTCCCCCTTTTAACCCAAAGGTTGACATGCCCGTTCCTGCCCCCACTGCCCCTTCTTGAAATTCCATGGTGGCATTTTTTATTGCCATAACTACATGTTCTTCTTTAACAAAACCTGATCTAATATCATTTAGATACATGTCGTTACACTCAGCCACCACAGAATTTACGGTCCCTGTGGTTCTCCCAATCTCTGGGTTTTGTTCTAGCATATAATTTACTAACCCTTGAGTACAAGCCCCTACACTTAATGTATTAGTTAATATGATGGGTGTCTCTAAGGTTCCCAGTTCATCAATTTGGATTGTACCAATGGTTTTACCAAACCCGTTAATAACATGGCTTTGGGCTATGAGCTTTTCTTTAAATAAATTTCCTTGATGGGGAAGGATGACAGTGACACCAGTCTTCATTTCACCATTATTTAAGGTAATATGACCCACTGTTACTCCTTTTACATCAGACAAACTGTTCAAATGACCTGTCTTTAGTTTTCCAATATTTATACCATAATCCCTTATTTGGATTCTATTTTTCATTTTAAACCGCCCCCTTACCTATATTTTCGCTGTATTTTACACTAATCCTTCTTATATGAATTTTCTTTACATTTTTTTTAGAATTGCTTGACAAAATTATTTATATCGTTTAAAATTATTTTAACGATATAAATATCGTTAACGATTATGGTTTTTAAAAGGAGGATTTAAAATGACTCAAATGCAAATGACCCTGGAAAATAATAAGGTATCATTGTTTAGTAATAAGAACTTTTTAATTCTTTGGTTGGGGCAGTTGGTTTCACACCTAGGGGATAGCTTCTTCTCCTTTGCCACCACCATCTGGATGATTAGCACATTAGGCCTAGAGAATTTAGCCATTTTAATGGCTATCACTGCAGTTCCTAGAATTATACTGGGACCCATTGCTGGAACAGTGGTGGATAGAGTTAGCCGTAAAACTATTATTTGGTTAAGTGATATTTTAAGGGGCTTTTTAATGCTATTCGCTGCCTGGATAATCAACTCGGGAGAATTTAACACATTTTATTTCTATCTAATTTTCATTAGCACTAACATTATCTCTACTTTTTTTGGCCCAGCAATAAGTGCAACATTACCAAACATTATCCAAAAGGATCAACTGTCCCAAGCTAATTCCATTAGGCAAGGTACAGATTCCTTTACCCAGATTTTAGGTCCAGCCATCGCAGGACTGGTTCTACTGGCTTTCAGGGGCACAGGTAAGGCTATTCCTCTCCTTGTTTTGTTTAATGGTATTTCCTTTTTGTTATCAGGGATCAGTGAGCTGTTTTTAGATGTTCCACAAAATCATATAAATATAGCTGCCACTGGTGTCAGTGTTTTAAAATCCTTTGGTCTACAACTAAAGGATGGTGTGAAATATGTATGGAATTCTGAAATGTTATTAAAGATGATGCTTGTGTTTGCCATAATGAACTTCTTTTTAGTTCCCATATTCCAGCTGATTGTCCCTGGTATCTTAGTGGATGGTTTGAATGCAGAAAATTGGTTAGGTTTTATTCAGTCTGGTATAGCTGTAGGATTTATCATATCATCTGTTTTGTTAAGTATTATTAAGGATAAAAAACACTACAAATTACTTTTTGTGGGTTTAGTATCCCTTGGTGTAGGAATCCTGTTATTGGGTATTGTCTCCGCATTTGGCTTATTGTCTTTCTTACCTATCAACCATACCTTAATATCTTTAATTTTCGTATCAGCCATTATAGGTATGTCCGCGGCAGCTGCCAATATCAAACTATCCACCATAATGCAATACATTGTTCCCGATGAAGTAAGGGGCAGGGTTTTTGCTCTATTAAACACTTTAGCTTCTGGTCTTATGCCTTTATCACTGGCTTTAACTGGTTTAATCGCCTTAAAAATACCCCTTTACATCATTCCCCTTTTTGCAGGATTTATGGTTGTGATGGCTTCCCTTATCTTTTCTAAGATAAAAGGTATTAAGAATTACTAAACCTTAATTTGCCTAATCTATTTTCAACGTTTATAATAAATTTAAAGGATTTTAGTTAAGGGGTGTTAGTATGGCTAGTATGGAAGAACAGGTGGCACAAGTTAAAGCGATTAGTCATCCTTTGAGAATGCAGATTCTTAAGTTTCTTCGCAGAAAAAAACAGCCCACTCCCATTAAGGATTTGGCTGTGGAATTAAATGAGGATGCCAGCAAATTACATTATCATTTTAAAATATTGGAAAAGGCAAATTTAATTGCTGTTACTGATACCAAGGAAATAAACGGAATTACAGAAAAGTACTATTCTTTGCTGGTGGAAGATGATTTTACTTTAAGTCTTAAATCCCATCAGAAGGAAGTTCAAACACTTTTACCTGTAATTGAAAAAAACGCTTTGGATATAATTAGAAGGATTCAGACCATAAAAAGTGAAGATAACTATGCTGTTTTTGGTCTTATGCGAAGCTTAAGCCTAAATACTCAGCAAGCAAAAAATATCAAAGAACAGTTAGAAAACTTGGTTTCCGGTAAAGATTCAAGCCTTTCATTAAAGGACCAAGATGAAAATGGTCAGGAGTATGACTTTATGCTATTCTTCGTACCTAAAAAGTAAAAATGGGGGCATAGGATTAAATATCCTATGCCCGTTTTTTATGTTGACAGACGAAAGATTATATTTTAAAATTATTTTGTATTAAAATATTTCGACTGTGGGAGGAAATTTCGTGAGTGACTTAACTAAAGGCAATATACCTAAACAGATTTTTTATTTTACCATGCCTATGCTTATAGGTAACGTTTTTCAGCAATTATACAATACAGTGGATAGCATAATTATTGGACAGTTTGAAGGTTCAAGCGCCTTGGCTGCCGTTGGTGCAAGCTTTCCAATCATGTTTTTACTTGTTACCCTTTTGATGGGTATCACCATGGGTGCCACCATATTGATTTCCCAGTACTATGGTGCCAAAGACTTTGAAATGGTAAAACGCACCGTGGGAACCACTTATATATTTTTATTTTTTTCGTCTATATTTCTTTCAATTTTCGGTTTAATTTTTAGTAAACATATCCTTGTACTTCTTAACACTCCGGAGTCAGTATTGCCACTGGCACAAACCTATTTACAAATTATTTTTATAGGTTCCATATCTATGTTTGGGTTTCATGCCGTCAGTGCCATTTTAAGGGGTGTGGGCGACTCTAAAACTCCCCTATTATTCTTGGGAATTTCTTCTGTTATAAATATAGCTTTAGATTTATTGTTTGTGGCTGTGTTTGGCTGGGGTGTGGCTGGTGTTGCGTGGGCCACTGTTATAGCTCAAACTTCATCCTTTGCCTTTGGCCTTTACTATCTAAGTCGTAAAAAATCCCTTTTATCCATTAACATAAAAGAAATGTATTTTGATAAGGAGATTTTTGCTAAATGTTTAAAAATTGGTATACCAAGTGGGGTTCAGCAAACTTTATTCTCTTTAGGTATGATTGCATTACAGGGACTGGTTAACTCTTATGGAGAAGCTACCATGGCTGCCTATACCGCTGCGGGAAGAATAGATTCCTTTGCCCTTATGCCAATTATGAATTTTGGTACTGCCATTTCTACCTTTGTGGGTCAAAATTTAGGTGCAAATAAGCCTGAAAGGGTTAAAAAAGGTTATATCACAACAATTTTAATGTCCACAGCCATTTCTTTATTTGTAACCGTTTCTATTTTCTTATTCGGTGAATCTCTAATGAGGATGTTCGATTCCAATCCTGCAGTTGTAGCCATAGGTATGCGCAAAATGAAAATAGTTTCTCTCTTTTACGTGGTTGTTTCCACCATGTTTATAACCACTGGGGTTTTACGGGGTGCCGGTGATGCCATGATTCCTATGTTTATCTCAATTGTTACTTTGTGGGTAATTAGAGTACCAGTGGCTTACTATTTATCCCCTCGTATCGGTTCTGATGGTATTTGGTGGTCAATACCCAGTGCTTGGGTTATAGGACTTGTGTTATCTGTAGGTTACTATAGCACAGGTAAATGGAAGAATAAAGTGGTTGTTAAACACAGACCAGTAGTTGTTGAGGAAGAGGAAGAATTTGAAAAGGAACCTGCCTTTGGATAAAAAAGTAGCTAAGTCCCTTTTCCATCTATTTGTTAAAACCAAAGGATACTCAAAACAGCTATTTACCCTTCCCAGCGATTCCCCCTTAACTTATACGCAGTTTAAAACTTTAATAATTCTTAAAAGGATGCATCAGAGTACTTTAAAGGATTTGAGTGTTGAGTTAAATGTATCAAATTCCAGTTTAAGCATTATGCTCAATAAGCTTGTGGAAGATGGTTGGGTTGATAGAATTTTTGATGATAACGATAGAAGGATCACTCTATTTTCACTGACTCCACTGGGAGAAGCTTATATTGAAATGCAGGTTAATAGTAAAATAACACAAATCCATGAAAAACTTTCATCCCTTTCTGAGGAGGAAATTAGTGACTTAACCAAATCCATCGAAATCATGCATAATATCATTACAAAATTAAGTTAAATATTTAATTACAAAGGTTCAGCAAATTTAGGGTTTTTATTCCTTAATGGCTGGGCCTTTTTTTTACTATTATTTAGGTGTCTTTTTTCACATTTTAATATTTGAAGGAATTAAGTCAGATGTGTCGAAATATTCTTTAATAACACAAATTAGACCAGCTAGTAAAAGTCAACCTTTTATTTTAATTTTTTTAAAAAACTG
>CAYYRM010000008.1:0-25392 GCA_964474005.1 uncultured Eubacteriales bacterium | reverse complement strand
TCAATTAATTTCAGAACTGATGCTGGGTCTTTTGTTTTTTATAATACCTATGGTATTTAGCAGTGCCTTAACTGTTCTTTTTCTGTGAAACTTTCATAAAATCTTTCTTAACCGTGTCAAAGGTTTAACGACCCAGCAGTAAGCCCTAGATAGTTAACTTCCGCGCGTTTCAGATGCAATTGTTCTCTCCCATAGTCCACCCAAGCTAAAGCATGGGCTACCAGTCACAAAACCCTTGACACTTTAGTATGTCAAGGGTTTTTGTTTAGCTTATTTTGTAATTTATAGCTTGGGACTGGAATAGCTTGTAGTAAAGGCTATCGGTTTTTGCCAGTAGGTTTTTGTGTGTATCATAGTCTGCCACTTTTCCTTGATCGATTATCAATATTTTGTCACAAAATACACTGCTGGACATTCTGTGGGATATATAAATTGCTGTTTTATTACCTACCATCTTATTGAAGTTTTCATAAATGTCCGCTTCAGCCAATGGGTCTAAGGCAGATGTGGGTTCGTCCAGTATTATCAGAGATGCATCTTTGTATAATGCCCTGGCTATGGCTATTTTTTGGCTTTCGCCCCCTGACATTTCTATGCCTTTTTGATCGTAGGCTTTGCCAAACTTAGATGCTATGCCCTCTGGTAGTTTTTCTATCTTCTCTTTTAAACCAACTTCCTCCAATAGCTCCATGGTTTTTGTGCTGTCAGTTTGTTCAGGCTGACATGTTATATTTTCTTCTATACTAAAGGCAAAGAGTTTGAAGTCCTGGAAAACAGCGGCTATGTTTTTCATATAGCTTTGATGCTCATATTCAAATATATCATGGCCATTTATTAGGATTTGTCCCGTTGTGGGTCGGTAAAGTCTACATAACAATTTAACTAAAGTTGTTTTTCCTGCCCCATTTAATCCCACTATGGATATTTTCTCGCCATTTTTTATTTCAAAGGAAATATCGTCAAGGACCATAATATCACTTCCAGGATATTTGAAGGATACATTTTTAAATTCAATTGCTTGAATTTCACCCTTAAATTCTAAGCTGCCCCCTACTTTCCCTTCATCGGGTAGGGAGATAAACTCCATGAAAGGTTCGAGATAGCCCAGCATTTGCCCTATGGTCATTATATTTCTTCCGATTTCTGCTGTAGACGTGGTGAAATTTATGGCAGCTGTCACATACATTGTAAAGGATCCTAAGCCAATTTTTGGCCCAAATGAGTCAGTTATTACCCTAAGACCTACGTATCCATAGGCTATGGCACCTTGTAGATCATTTACCACTCCATTTAATCCTAGGTATTTTCCTTGTTTTCTGTGATACCCTTCAAACCAGGTATTTATTTCTTTATTGTATTTAGTTACCCTATCAGTCATCATTTTACTCATGTCGTAAAGCCTGATATCCTTTTGTAATTTGTCATTAAAGCACAAGGTTACATAGTATCCGTATTTTCTATTTATGGGTATAATTTGCTGGAAGAAATCAAGTTGGTATTTCATAAAGAATTTATATATTAACAGACCTATACCAATTGTAACAACTAAAAGAACCACAAGTACCCAACTTAAGGTGAACATTATTGCCACAAGACCAGTTATGGTAACTAAATTTTTAAGCATACTGGCAACATTGTTTATCATGTTTTCCAAAGCTGACTGATTAGTGGCTGCAAAAACAGCACGTTCTTTTAGGTCCAAGTAGTACGGGTTTTCCAGGTAAGAAAATTCCACGTTCATGATTTTTTCACCCATTGATTGGCTCATTTTTTCACGCATATGGATGTTTTTAATATCCATTACCCTTTTCATGGTATTGGCCAATAGGGCAAAAAGAAGATTTGATACTACTATTGATAACCCTATTGTAACTAATTTTCTCACTTCCCCATTTCCCACCAATTCATCGATAAGAAACTTAGGTAATATAACGTTAATAAAGATTTGTCCACTGCTTACTACCGAACTAAAAATTAGCAGTAGGATGTATGTGGGGGATATGCTCCATGCCAGGGATACAAATGTCTTGAATTTCCTTAGGTTATTCATGGGCTATACCTCCCTCATTGTAGTATTTTCCTTGAATTGTAAACATCTCAAAGTAACTTCCCCGTTTTTGCATCAGTTCATCATGGGTACCATATTCCTTTAGCCCATCATTGTCAAATAGGGCTATTCTATCGCAAAACTTAGTACTTGCCAGTCTGTGGGATACAAAAACCGCAGTTTTTTCTTTAACCAATTGGCTGAAGTTTTCATAGATTTGTGCTTCAGCCAAAGCATCCAATGCGGCGGTTGGCTCGTCTAAAATTACCATATTTGAATCTTTGTAAAGGGCTCTGGCTATGGATAGCTTTTGATTTTCGCCACCTGAGAATTCTGTTCCATCCTCTTCAATGATTTTGAGCATCATTTGGTTTAGGCCCTTTGGTAATTTAGATATTTTTTCCCTTAGCCCTGCTTTATCAAGGGCTTCCAACACCCGTCCTTCATCTATATTATCAGATGTACATGCAACATTTTCTGCTATGGTGTACGCTAAGGTGTTTACTTCTTGAAAAACAGCAGAGAACATGGAGAATAGTTGTTTCTTGTTATATTCTTTTATAGGTATTCCATTTATAAGGATTTCCCCTTCTGTTACATCAAAAAGACCTGTCATTAGCTTTATAAGGGTACTTTTACCTGCTCCGTTTATTCCCACTATGGCCAGTCTTTCACCCTTTGAGATCTTCAAGTTTAGATTTTTAAAAATGTATTTCTCTGTATTTGGATATTTAAAACTTACATCCTTAAATTCCACTTCCAAGGTATCTCCTAAAATCGCAGGTTTATCCCCACCCTTTTCACCTAGGTCACCGTTGATAAACTGGTAAAAATCATGAACATAATGTCCTTCGTTTAGTATGAAGGCTATGTCTGCAATTAGAGTTTTCATTGTCAGTGAAAGGCTAGTTATGGCTGCTAGGTACATGGAGAAATCTGCTATGGACATACCATTAACAGTCCTGTGTATAAGTATACCATATACAAGCAAGTCACTTATCAGCAGTGTTCCTAGTCCTAAGAAGCCTAGGAAGTATTCTTTATTTCTTATTTGCTTGTGTACATTGACAAAACCAGATATTTCTTTGCTATAGTTGTTTAGAATTCTATCTTTAAAGTTGTATATCCTTATATCCTTACCAAAACCAAAATCATGGGTTGCGGAATAATAATAGTTTTTCCGTCTTTGGGCGTGGGCCACTTCTTCACGTTTTTTGTACTGATAATTATGTACCTGTCTACTAATCCACATGGTCATTATGGTATTAACAATAAGTCCTATTAGTATAAAAATGTTTAGGGATCCGATGAAAAGTATTAGTACAAGGGTTGTAAGGGCCATGGCTGGGGTTGAAAATAATTTATGGTACACCCCTTCAATTCCATTGCTATTGTTACTGGCGGCCTCCATGGCCCTGCCATTTCTTTCAAAGAAGGTGGCATCTTCCATGTGCTTATAATCCACTGTAACAATTTTGTTGAACATATCTCTAACGTAATCAATTCTAATCCTTGTTATTTGTGGATAGGCTGTATCCCTTACATATGTGCGGATAAAGCCAAACACTGCTGTCAAAAGGAAATATACCAATACAGCCCCAACAATGTAATTTGCCCTAGTCTCATCCCCTTGAGATAACTCATCTATCAATATTTTAGGTATAAGAACAGCGAAAAATGGATAAATTGAAGCTGCCATGGTGTAAATTGCAAAATATAGGTATAGTAGTTTGTTTTGCTTAGTTACATTATCAAGCATAAGTTTAATTGTTTGTAAAAAAGGATAATTGGTAATTTTTTTCATATATACGCCCCACTTTCAAGTCATTATTGTATCGCCCATTTTGTTTAGTCTGTTTATCTCCCCCACCCTTTTGATTTCTAATATAAAAAAAAAGTTAACGATAAATAAAATTATACTTGCTTTTCTGACAAAAACAACTTACCATTTATTATGTTTTCCTTAATTTTTGTTTAATATATTTTAATAATTTGATAAAAAAAAGAGCCGTATAGACTCTTACAAAAAAATTCCAGCCATGAGTACTAATAGTACAATCAATGGAGCTGGTACTTTTTTAGTTAGAAGTAACACCACTGTAAGTAGGGTAACCAATAAGTTGTCTATGGCAAACCCACTTCTTTGCATTAGGATTATGGCAGCCACTGTTATAAGTCCTCCTGCCACAGCGTTTATTCCCTTTAGGGAGACTTTGATTCCCTTGACTTTCTTGAGATTTTCCCAAATTGGATAGATGAAATATATTAACAAAAGACCTGGTAGGAATATTCCTATACCCCCAGCCACTGCACCTAAAACTTGGGTTAATACTGTTCCACCCCTAGACGCCATGCCCCCTGCATAGGCACTAAAGCTGAACATGGGACCTGGTAGCCCCTGTACTAGGCCATAGCCAGTTAAAAATTCCTGGTTTGTCATGTAGTTGTGTACTTCCACTAACTCACTATGCATAACAGGTACCACCACCTGCCCGCCACCAAATACCAAGTAACCATAGCGATAGAAGCTCTCAAATAATTGAACAATTCTATTGTCCCAAACCATGGCTAACACAAGGCTTCCTATGGTGATAACCACAAAGGCAATAAGATATGGATAGGGTGGGTTTATCTTCACACGGTTCCATAAGTTTTCTTCTTTAGTTGTAAGAATACTTACTATCCCCCCTATAATCAGTACCAGTGGGAAAACCCATGGTTCTCTTACTAAATAAGTGGTTATGGCAGCAAGTATTAACAAAGATAATGTCATGTTATCAGTTACTACCTTACGTCCTATTTTATAGGCAGCGATGATTATAAAACCTACAGCCATTGGCCCTATATAGCGAAGGATATCTTGGGATATATTCATAGTCTCTAAGATTTGATACGAAAATGATAAAATAGTCATAACAGTTAGTACTGGTAAAGCCCACACTAGCATAGTTATAAAGGCTAGAAATGGTCCGCCCACTTTATATCCAATGGATACAATGGTTTGTGTACTTGTTGGCCCTGGAAGGATGCTACACAAAGCTATGAGCTCCACTAGCTCTTCTTCATTCAGGTAGTCTTTTTTGGACACCAACTGGTCAGTGAACACCCCATAGTGAGCTTCTGGTCCACCGTAGGCTCCCAATGAGCACACAAAAACATCTTTTAAAAAAGTTGACCACTTTACTTTATTATTTTCTTCCACATGTATTCAACTCCTTGGGTCAATGTTAACTTTTGATATATTCTTCTCCCTTATTTTATTCGATTAAATACTAGACATAATTGAGATTCTTTGAAGCCTAGTCTCTCATAAAATCCCTGATTTTCGGGATCACCTCGTAAAATATATGTTACGCTTTTACTATTATTTAATATTTTAGATATGAGTTCCTTTCCAATCCCTCTGCCACGATAATCTTTGTGAACTACTACGTTGTTGATCTGCCCATTAAATACATAGTCAGTGGTACACCTTGCAAACCCAATCATTTTAGCCCCATCCCAAGCAGTTATTACTATTTGAGAATTTTCAACCATAAGCTTTAGACGGTTTATATCTGATGTTTTGTCATACCAATTAGCTTGATTGAATAGACCCACAATTGGTGATAGTCCACTTTCTTTTGCGTATTGTATTCAAACATTTATATCCTCCTAAGTAACAAGTTTTATATAAATCTTTCTAACTTCACCTTGAATTCAGGCCTTGTATTATAATCCATATAGTTGACATTGCCATTGAAATCCATATAAGCTTGAAATCTTGTTTTATATGCTGGGGTTGTAATCATATCAAGAACTTTTTCTTTTTCAATCCAGCAACTCTCCGTTGTTTCTTCGGAAGTGCACAGTTCTCCGCCTATGGGCGCACATGTAAAATCCAACATTATTTTGGTGGGAATTACAATTTTTCCATCATGCCCTTTATTGATTTTTGTATTGGAATACACTCCAATCAGCTGATTAACTATTATATCTATTCCGCTTTCCTCTTTTATTTCTCGTACCAGTGCATCTATAAGGTTTTCACCTACTTCTACTTGTCCACCTGGAAATACCCATCCAGAACTATGGGTCTTGACCAATAAGATTTTTCCATTTCCGTCATCTACAATCCCACCTACAGCAACAATATGTGTTGGCCAGTTCATAATTAGTCCCCTCCCGTGATGATTTGTTAATTCATTATTTCTATAGATAATTGTTAATTCCTTTTTTCTTTTAAGTAATGAAGGGCAGAAAAACAATGGCCACTGAAACGAACGGAATATAACTATTTTGGGTTACTGTTGGATCTCCTAATCAAAAAACATCAATCGATTCCTCTCCTCTGCCTTTATAGGACCCAGCATCAGTTCTTAAATTAATTGTTTCCGTGGCTAATAAAATAAAGACCCTCAAAAAGAGCAAAACCCTTTAGATCTGTGTTTTTCAGGGGCTATTAATTGTAGCATGCATTTGGCTCTAAAAACTTTGTGGACATATCTCATCAAGATATGTCCACAGGTTTTCAACTTATTTATCTATTTACGAATATATTCAGCTAAAAATAATGCAAATTCATCTGATACTTCGTGTCTTGATATAAAACCTAGGTTTGGGTAGTACTGGACATCTAGGTATAATCCCCTTTGGTTGTAAATTCTTATGGTCAGAGAATTAAACAGAGCATCCCCAACCCATCCTTCGCTGGGTGTGGTACCTTGGCCAGAACTGCTACCTTCTCTGGGGTCACTTCCTTTTTGAGAATCGCTACCTTCACGGGCTTCTCCAGTATCAACTATTGGTCTAGTGTTTGGAGGCGGAGTGGGACCTAGGTCTTCTGCCTGCCCTTCATGGGTGTTAGCGTCACCAGGCACTGTAACTGCAGGAGCCTTGTAATCTGGTGGTAATTCTGAGGGCTCACTGGGGGTTCTTTGCCCTAGGTCTTTTCTATAGTTATAAAGTTTTTCAAAATATTTATCGCTTGAATCTTTAATTACAGAATAGTAATTAAAGAATTCAGTGATTTTATCTATATCAGTAATTTCCCCTCTAACATCTAATACCCCTCTGATTTTTGCTTCTTCACTATAACTTAGGAATTGGATTTTTGCCATGTCAGTGGCAGAATTTATTCCATAAAGTTTTAGGTATGTTAATACATCTTCATCTTTGTTATTTGTGTAGCTGTCAAAGCTTAAAAAGTTGAACAAAATGTATTTATTATCCCTTTTCACAGCCACTACAGCTTCCCCACCAGCGGGGATGTATTCATAAACTTCTTTACCCTTTAGTGATTCATCCACAGTTGTTACAATTGTTGTTATCTTTCTTCCTATATCAACTTCTTTTATAGTACTTGGAAAATTAAAGCTTTCCCTTTGTGTTTCAGATAAGATGATATAGTGTCTATCCTCTATTCTAAATTGATCCTTTATTTCGATGGCCATATCGCCATCTTCCCTACCTGCTAGGTCTCCATCGGTAATACTATCGGTTCTTGTGTTGTCAGGAGGGCTTGTTAAACCGAAATTGGAGCCAAAATTGTATGATATTCCACTTATCACCAATACACATATCAATGCAGCCACTGGGATAAGCTTTGTTAGGTTTAAGCTTTTTTTATAGTTTGTTTTTTCCTTTTGTTTTAAAACATTATCTAACATTTTTCCCATTGCCATTTTGCTAGGTTTTATTTCATCAAAAGACTTTTTTATATCCTCTTTTCTCACCCTTTATCACCTTCCATTTCTATTTTGAGGATTTTTCTTCCAGTATGTAAATAGCTCCTTATGGTTGACTGGTTTTTATTTAATATCTGAGCTATTTCCACAGTAGAATAACCCTCATAGTAGTATAGATACACCACTATTTTGTATTTTGAGGGAAGCTCCATAACCTTTTCTAATGTTTCATCAATGGTAAAAGAATCCTCTACTGTCACCTCTGCCACATGCTCTATTCCCACGGTTTTTGACCACCAGTGTTTGAAATGATCCTTACATAGATTTGTGGCAGTCCTTATAAGCCATGCTTTTTCGTGTTCTTCGCTTTTAAATTGTGTATTATCCTTCATTAGCCTAATGAATGTATTTTGTACCATATCTTCAGTGTCAGGTACATTTTTCATGAACATAAAGCAGACACGATATACCGTATTGACATGACGATCATAGATTTGTGACAGTTCTTCATTCGTACGCAATAAAGAACCTTGCACTTATCTTCCCCCTTTCACTAGTAATACGATTAAAGGTGTAAAAGTGTTGAGTTATGAGAAAAAAATAAAAGAAATGCTGAGGCCATTGCTTCAGCATTTAAACTCCTTATTTGAATAAAATAGTAAAAATCCTTATTATCCAACTACTTAGTTGTGGATATGCAGTTTTTATCAGGTTATATACCTCTTCTTTTGTAGCATTTACATCAGATAAATTATAGTTAGGGCCTTCTGAGCCTCCACTTATGATATAGTCACCCACAGCTTTTCCTCCAACTGCCACAGTACCCCTGGCATATCCACCAATGGCTATATTTCCTATGGCTACGCCACCCATGGAGCCTAACCCTATGGCTACACCACCTATGGCCAATGCCCCCACAGACACTCCACCAAAGGACACCCCCCCTAAGGCTATGCCAGCAAAGGTTAAAAGTCCCAATCCTATACCGCCTAGTGAGATAACACCTGCGGTTATTCCACCAATGGCCAATACACCTAAGGCAATATCCCCTAATGCTATGATTCCCTTGGCAACCCTAAGGTTTTTTGTTAGTTTAACCCTGCTTAGATTAATATGGACTAATGGGATCCCAAAGATGTGTATTTTTGATTTGTACTCATATGCATTATTTAACAAATTTTTATTCAAAGTTCTTTCTTGTATCAACTTCTCAATAACATCCTCTTTATCTTGATATATTGTATCCATGAACTCCTTTGCTACTTCCTTGGGTTCACCCATATTCCTTAGTACTATATCGATATTAGTATCTGTGCTAACCTCGTTAATATGCTGGTACAGGTCCTTTTTTATCCTTTCTTTCATACCTTCATCCACCACCATATGATCTAAAACGTTCTCCACGTATGAATCAATTTTATGTCCTTTCAAAATTAACCCCTCCCTAAATTCATAATATTTTCAATTGACTCCAGTAATATTTCTAACTCCTCTTTCATTCTTTCCAGCTCTGCTAAACCCTCATCTTTTATCCTATAGTACTTCCTCGGAACCTTTCTCTTTTCATCTTCCTTTTCCCAGTAGCTCTCAATGAACTTACCATCCTCTAATCTGTACAATATGGGATAAAGGGTTCCTTCCTTCATTAGGAATACCCCATTGCTTTTTTGGTTTAACTCTTGTATAAGTTGATAACCATACATATTCTCAAGGCTTAGGAGCTTTAATATCAGTATATCTATTACACCTTTTTTTAGTTGTTTAGATATATTATTCATGGGCACCCCCCTCATTAAAATACTTTGTATTACTAAGTATATGATATAGCAAAGCATTATATTTTACAATATCCTTTTTGCTTAGTTAATTAAATGTTAATATTTTAACAGTGAAAAAGGTGCTGAACCTTTAAGTTCAGCACCTTTTAAGATTACTCTATATCATTTAAAACCTCTTTGATTCCTTTTTCATGTACCAATCTTACTAAATCATTTCTTAGAATGTAGTCAGATAGATGTATTTCAGCAAATACCCTTTCGTATCCTTCCCTGGCCACTTCCACATCCAGTTCAATCCCTGTATTTATGTCCCAAACAGTACTGTTTTCAAATAGACCATCCTTTGACATTACAAACACTTTTTCATCATCTATGAATGAACCCATTGCCACATGGGATTGTAAAGCCACAAAACCCTTTTCTACATTTAAAAGATCTTTTCCAAAGGTACTGCCTCTATCCATTTTTATACCTAAAAGGTTTGCCATGGTAGGGAAAAAATCAATTTGTCCACCTACGGTATCTATCTCTTTTTTTACACCCTCCCCAGGCATGTGTATAATAAATGGAACTCGGTGCATTTCATCTTCTCTGTATTCCTTACCTATTAGAGAAGATATAAGCTCGTTTGCTTCTTCGTTACGCATATCTAATCCCTTGTGATCCCCATAGATGGCAATTATGGAGTTTTCATACAAACCTTCTTCTTTAAGTCTTTCAATAAAATTCCCAATTTCTTTATCTAAATAGTGCACTGTTTGCAAATACCCATCCAAAACAGTGTCTTCATATTTACTACCTAAGTCCAGATGTTTATGCTCATCAGGGAGGTTAAATGGATGGTGGGATGTTACTGTGACAAAGAATGAATAAAATGGTTGTGGTAATTCTTTCAAAAAGCCCATGGACTGTCTAAAGAAAGAACCATCACTTAAACCTAAATTTATAAATTCATCTACTTCAAAATCCTCTAAACTAACATATCTATCCAGGCCTTGATTAGGATAGGCTTTATCTCTAGACCAAAATTCCCTGTAATTGCCATGAAAAGCAATGGTGTCATAACCTTTATTTTTTAACAGTATTGGCAGTGTCACAAACTCACTATCTTCATATGCTTTATAGCTGAAAACCCTATTAGATGAGTAGAAGCCATTGTGAGAAATGAATTCTGCATCTGAAGTGTTGCCCCATCCAACTTGTTCATAAAAGCGATTAAAGTATATGGAATCATTCCCTATGAGTTCATTCAGTACTGGGGTTATTTCTTCACCGTTAATTTTTAAATTGATTACAAAGTTTTGAACAGACTCTGCTTGAATCACAAATACATTTTTACCTTCAGCCATACCAAAATATTTAACATTCCCTTGTTTTTTATCTATGTTTTTAGACAGTGCGTATACATAGTCTGTGTTAAGGGTTGCCTTTTTTATATAGCCAGCTAAGTCATAAAGATGGTAGTTTATTACACCACTGTTGTGTGGTGTGAAATAACCCATTGTCTTGTTTGATAAGCTAGCATTCATACCTGTCACCATAAGAATCAATGCCAGTAAACTTATAAGTATGCCCTTCTTTTGTCGATTACTACTTTGAAGAGCTACATATTTGTCTTTTCTTAGATAGAAAAATATTAGTACTGAATCTATAAAATAGAGAAAATATAATGGTTTCATTACCGCATAGATACTATTTGATACATGCCTCACTTGACCAATCTGGTATATACTGTGCGCCCTTATTATTGTATAGAAATGATTGTAATATGCAGTATCGATAAATAGTAATACTGAGATTATAAAGTAGGCTATTAGCATTGCTCTAACTCTATTTTTTTTACTAAAAAGACATGTTATACACATTATTGCCATGACGATAAATAAGTTTTTAACTGTAACTTTAAAGATATCTTCAATACCCATATTGTAGTGAAGTGCAAATAGCTTAAGAAACATTCCTGTAAAGATGGTTATTAAATATTTTACCATACCGCTTTTTCTTATTGTTTCAAGCATGATATTCTCCTCCCCCAACGATGTCATTTTATCCCTTACATTCCCCAAGTATATTGGTCCATTAGTACATATATATTGATGGTATTTTTTTTGTTAACTGAATTTTAATATATTGTGATTATATGTTCAATATCAAAGGTTAAATGTTAATTATTTGTTCATTATCTTTTAATAATTTTCCATTAATCTTTGCTTAAAATTGACTTCCCCTTCACTAAATTACTATGGCATCAGTGAATTTATTCATTTTTTTGAGAACTTTAATATTTCTGGTATAATAATATTAAGATATTTATTTAATAATATCTAATATAATCCAAACAATTGGAGGTATTTATTATGAAAAAGATATCCATTGAGTATTGTACTTCTTGAGGCTATGTTGGTAAGGCAGTTGGCCTTGCAGAAAAACTATTGAAAGCTAACAAAAATTCTGTCTCAGCTTTAGAATTGATTCCATCTTCAGGTGGAGTTTTCGAAGTAAAGGTTGAGTCAGAGGTAATTTTCTCTAAGAAAGATTTAGGTAGGTTCCCAGAGGAAAACGAAGTTGAAGATTTAGTTCAAAGTAAGCTTTAGGGAAAAAAATATTTAGAGTCTCTATTATTGCCCGTGCAATATAGAGACTCTTTTTTGTTTATTAAGTTATATCCCCACTCCTTTAGCCCTTTTGATCAGTTTGCCATATAGATAAACATCATAGGGGTTGAAGTTTTGTTCTGTAAATTCTCCTGTGGAAAACCAAGCAACATCACTGTTCTCCCCTGCTCTAATACTGATATCCTCGATTTCGTTAGCTATTAAAATATAGGCAACGGATAGGTGGAGATGAGTATTTACATATTTTTGGTTTTTAGTATGACTTAGGACGGGGAGGATATCTAAGGACATGATATTTTGGGTTAGCGGTTTAACATTTGTTAGGCCTGTTTCTTCCTTTGCCTCTTTAATGGCAACAGCCAGTAAGTTAGGGTCCCCGTCAGCATGTCCCCCAGTCCAAGCCCATTTGTTCATAATGTTATGATGAACCAGTAATACTTTGCTTAGATCTTCATTCATTACAAATCCTGAGCTGGTGATATGGGCTATATGATTTTCCCTTGTTAGGATGTTGTGGGAAAAGGCTTTTATATACTCCAAAATTACCCTTTGGTCATGCTGCTCTTGTTCGTTGGCTGGTTTAAATTGTGATATTAATTTAGATAAGTTCATTGTTTTTGTCTCCTTATCTTTGATTAAAAGTATACTATATACATTAGGAACCAAAGTATTCCTAATGCCATATACCATATATCCCTGGGAATTCGATATTTGGCGAACATAATTGCGCCGAATCCCATATGGCTTATACCTAACACTATAGTTATAACACTAAAATCTCTTCTTACTATCAACAAAACAATGTTCAAGAGAACAAAGATACTAAAGTAGAATCTTACTTTTTTTAGTTTGCTGTTATTATCCATGACATAGTCTCCTTTTAATTTAGAATTCAAGGTATACCCTTAGAGCTTAAGGCTAAACTTGTCATACTTTAGTATTAAAATTTCGACATTAATAATTGGTATTCCTTTAAATATAACTAAAATATTAAAGGGCCTATGAAAAAAGACGCCAAGATTTGGCGTCATAAAATATTATGTTTATTTTTGATATTCTGCTAAGGTTTCCAAAATAGGTGTTAATTTTACAATTGAGTCTTTGTAGATATTAAATAAATTCTCATAAATCTCTCTGTTATGTGTTCTTACTTGATACTCCTTAAAGTCTTGAATCATGTTTTGGCACTGCTCTAGGTTTTGTACTTTCCCTGTTGCTAACATTCCTAGCATCACTGCTCCAAGGCATGGGCTCTCATAGTTTTCGTGTACTATTACTTTTGTGTTCATCACATCACTTAATATGTGGACCCATTCTTCTGACCTGGTAAACCCACCGTTGGCATAGATGGCTTCAACTTCTCCAACAAGGTCCTTAACAGCTTCTAATACATCGTTCATGTCATAGCATATTCCTTCAATAAGGGCTCGGGTGAAGTGGTTTTTCTTGTGTAAGTCAGATATCCCTATATATGCTCCCCTTAGGTTAGCATTCCAATAAGGTGCCCTTTCCCCTGCTAAAAAGGGAAGAAAGATGAGTCCATGGCTCCCTGCTTCAGTGTCATCTATGTATTGGTTCAGTAGTGTGTAACTATCTGTATCCATTTCCATTGCCCTTTTGGCCTCTGATTCTCCGAAATTATCCCTAAACCAGCGGTAGATTATACCACCGTTGTTTATGGGCCCTCCCACAACATATTTATCCTCTGTTAATACATAGCAAAATACCCTTCCTTTAGGATCCGTAACAGGCTTATCAAATACAACCCTTACTGCTCCACTGGTCCCTATGGTTGCAGCAGCCACTCCTGTTTTTATGGCATTTGATCCTAGGTTTGCAAGACAGCCATCACTGGCACCTATTACAAATGGTGTATTTTCTTGGAGCCCTGTTGCCCCTTGGTTTTCTTTGTTAAGGCCAGTTAGAGAATATGTTGTTGATACAGGTTTTGATAGCTTTGTTTCATCTAAACCTAATATGTTTAAGGTTTCAGTATCCCAGCTTAGGTTAAATATATTAAACATTCCTGTGGCAGAGGCTACAGAGAAGTCTATTAAGTATTCACCGAAAAAATGGTGAAATACATACTCTTTGATAGATATAAACTTGGTTGCTTTTTCAAAAATTTCAGGTTCATTGTCCTTAATCCACATTATCTTATATAGGGGTGACATGGGGTGTGTTGGAGTTCCCGTTCTTTTATATATTTCTAGGCCTTGACCATTTTGTTTAAACCTTTCGGCGTAATCTACACTTCTGTTATCTGCCCAGATAATACAATTGGTTAGAGGCTCTCCTAACTGGTCCACAGCAATGAGACTGTGCATCATGGAGCTGAAGGATACAAAGCTTATGGATTTTGGATCTACTTTTGATAAGGCGATGCTTTCATTAAGGGTATATTTGACAGCCTCAAGTATTTCCTTGGGGTCTTGTTCTCGATGGGATGGTTTTTCTGAGATTATTGGATATTCCCTGGCGGATTTGGATATTATCTGTCCCTCAGTATTAAATACAATGGATTTTGTACTTGTAGTTCCTATATCTATACCTATATAGTATTGTTCCATATCATATCTCCTTAACTAAAACCATTTATGGTGGAAGGTACCTTTTTTGTCTACCCTTTCAAAGGTATGGGCACCAAAATAATCCCTTTGAGCCTGTAATAGGTTGGCGGGTAGAAATTCACTTCTGTAGCTGTCAAAGTAAGACAATGAACTGGAAAAAGCCGGTGTGGGTATGCCGTATCTTACCCCTATACAGATTACTTCCCTCCACGCATCTTGGTAGCCCTCCAAGATTTCTTTAAAGTAAGGGTCTAGCATTAAATTGGCTAATTGTGGGTTGTTGTCATAGGCATCCTTTATCTTTTGCAAAAATTGTGCCCTAATAATACATCCTCCACGGAAAATCATGGCGATACTTCCATAGTCTAAGTCCCATCCAAATTGCTCAGATGCTGCTTTTAATAAGGCAAAACCTTGGGAGTAGGAGCAAATTTTACTGGCATATAAAGCCTTTCTTATGGATTCTATTAGTTCTTTTTTGTCCCCTTGATATGGTGATATGCTGGGGCCATTTATAATTTTACTTGCCGCTACCCTTTGATCTTTTAATGCTGACATACAACGGGCAAATACCGCTTCGGTTATGGTAGGTGTGGATACTCCGAGGTCTAGGGCATTTTGACTGGTCCATGTACCTGTGCCCTTTTGTCCAGCTTTATCTAAGATTACATCTACCATGGGTTTACCTGTTTCTGGGTCATATTTAGTAAAAATATCCTGGGTTATGTCTATTAAATAGCTATCTAATTCCCCATTGTTCCAGTTAGAAAATACGTCTTGGAGCTCTGGAGCTGATAATCCCAGTACATTTTTCATAAGGGAGTATGCTTCACAGATTAGCTGCATATCGCCATATTCTATGCCATTGTGTACCATTTTCACATAGTGCCCTGCTCCATCTGGTCCAATATATGTACAGCATGGCTCACCTTGAACCTTGGCAGCTATGGCAGTAAGAATTGGTTCCACCAGCCCATAGGCGTCCCTTTGACCACCTGGCATGATAGCAGGGCCGTTACGGGCACCCTCTTCCCCACCTGAAACCCCGGAACCTATGAATCTATAGCCTAGCTTCTCAAGGTCTGTGTTCCTTCTTATGGTATCTTGAAAATAGGAGTTACCCCCTTCTATTATTATATCTCCTTGGGATAGATGGGGTTTCAATTGTTCTATGGTGTCATCCACGTATTTACCTGCTTTAACCATCATTAAAATCTTTCGGGGGGCTTCCAAAGAGTTTACAAACTCTTCAATGGAGTAAGTACCTTTGATGTTCTTACCATTAGCCTCATTTAAAAGTTCTTGGGTCTTTTCAGTGAAAACATCATAGATCGCCACACTGAATCCCTTTTCTTCTATGTTTAAGGCCAAATTTTTCCCCATTACAGAAACTCCTATTACTCCGATTTGCTGCTTAGTCATTGGTATGCTCCTTTCAAATTCCTACTTTTTTTCTTATGTACTATATATTACATATTAATATATATTTTAACCAATTACAAGAATGCAGTGCTTAAGAATAAACAAAAGAGATAGGCAACTTGGCCTACCCCTAATTAAACCTCTAACACTGTTAAGTTCGTGGTTTTGTTGGTCACGCTGACTAAAGGTAGTTTAACACTGTCCTTGTTATTAACTTAAAACCTGATCTTGTATAATAAAAGATTTGTCTACTTTTCTATATTTTTATGTTTCTTTTCTACACCTTTCCAAACATACATACCGAAAAATATACCCCCAACACCAAACATCAATAAGGATATGGCCAGTTGGCTGAAAAAGTCTCCGTCAAAACTTATGGATCTGTCCCTTACAGACATCAGTATTGTAAACAAGATAGCTGAGGGAATACCCCAACCCAATACTCCGTGTTGTATGACCACTCTTTTTTTACCTTTTTTCATCATCTTTTCCCAGTGAATTTTTTCCTTTTCCGTCATCTCAATCTCCCCTTTCAAAATGTTACTTAGCCGAACTTCTCTCTTCAATCCATTTAAGTCTATCTTCTAAGGTGTTATGGTGTAACTCCAATTTGTGTCCGTCTGGGTCTAAGAAATAAAAGGATTCTCCTTCTGATGTGTTTTCCTTAAATGGCTTAATCCCAGCTTGGGTTAATTTTTGTTTTAGTGTGGTAAAATCTTTAGGTAGGACGTTAAAGGCTATGTGTGTATAGTCTTTTGTTGGCACTTTATCTTTGTTTTCATCTACATTTAAGGCAATCCACTGCTGTCCTGCTAAAAGATAAGCACCCTTATGCCATTTAGTTACCAATGTTAATCCTAATAAATCAACGTAAAAAGCTAAGGATTTCTCTAGGTCAGTTACCCCGAAGGTTATGTGGTTTATCCCATTAATCATAGGTAGCCCTCCATTTTTTTATACATGTATAAGCTACAACAACAAACACCTTCATTATGCTAAAGGTCGTTTTATTTCAATTTAATATCTGGCCCATCTTCATAGGCTGAGTCCATGATACATAACTCGTTTAAGACTTCAGAAAATAGGTCAAATAAAGCCTTTAATCTCTCTTGATCTTTTAATACTCCCACCACACTGAAATACAATTCATCTACTCCTTCGGGAAATTCAGTGCCAAACCACCCTTCATCATCCTTTACTTGGAAGATAATGTGGGGTTGAATCTCTATAAGCCTTCTTATTTCTTCATTTTGGAATAATTCTTTAACCTTATATTCATCATTTCCTTGAATGATAAATTCCTCATCAAATTGAGGAAAACCAACTTCGATATCCTCCATTCCAAAAAATTTACCTAAATCACTAAATAAGCCTTTTCGGTAAATCTTAAACCTAAACCCATCTTTGTTGATATAGGGTGCTCTCATTCTGGTGTATGTGGTACTATGCTTTCCTGAGCTAACGGTATATGTATCTAGGGTGATTGTCCATTCTTTTACCTTTGCCACCACTTTGTCACTACCCTTAAAAAATCCCCCTTCGATAAAGTCATAGCCAAGTTTGTCACTGAGTTCAGTCCATATTTCTTTTTTGCTAGGTCCAAAAATATTTAATAAGCCCAATATATCCTCTCCTTAAGTTTTAAGAATAAAGTTACTTGTTATTCCACTCTTTCTTTAACAACGAAAAACAGTAATGGTCATAGTAGTTGCCCCTGAATAGGTGTTTATCCCTGATAATTCCCTCACATTTAAAGCCCAGTTTTTCTAATATACCCGTTGATCTTTTATTGTCTACCGCTACAAATGCTTGGATTCGATTTAATCCCATATTTCCAAAACCATTATCTAGTACTGCTACTAATGCTTCATACATTATCCCTTGTCCCCAAAAATCCACTGCTAAATCATAACCTATTTCCGCTATATTGTTGGTTTTATCCCAATTATGATAGCCACAGGTTCCCATGATCACACCATCTTCATTATTGGTTATACCCCAACGGTTTTGCCTTTTTCCTTCTGGATTTTGATACCATGTTATGATTTCTTCTGCCTCTTCTCTTTTCATTAAGGGTTCAGCATCATAAAGATACTTACTCACATCTTCATCGGAAAATTGTTTGAAAATAAAATCTGTATCCTGAAGTGTTAATTCCCTTAGGGTTAATCTCTTTGTTTTTAAGTCTGGAAAAGCTGTTGTTTTTGACATGTTTCTACCTCCATGGTTTTTAATTATTTAATGGGTTTTTGGTGGAACAGGGTAAGCCCACACAGCATTTACCACAGGCGTCTACCAAGCTAAGGTCTGAGTAGATGCTATCATTTTCCAACAGCATTTCATAACACTTGTGCCTGTCAAAGGAATTAGTTTTTAATGCGCTATTTACACAGCTTTTAACACATACTTTGCAGATTCCCTTAGTCTTGTAAAGACAATGTTCTCCTTCACCTCTTTTTGATGGTTCTATTTCTAAATTGGTTATTATACTTCCTATTCTCCCACAGCATCCCTTATCAGTTATTAGCATATTATTTAGACCAAACTTCCCCAAGCCAGATATATAAGCCACATGCCTATGGGACCAATCACTAATTAAAACTTCTTCATCAAAGTTATGAGTGGCTGGGATTATTGTTGATTTAAATCCTAGTTTCTCAAGTTGGTTGTTAATATGGATATTGAGATTTGATATCAGCTTGTTGGTTTCTATATAGGCAATTGCCCATTCCTTGGAGCTATGTTTTCCATGGATGTTGCTTTTTACAATTGATTCATCAAAGGGAATAAAGTAAGCTATAACGGCTTTTGCTTCGGGCAAAAAATCTGTTGGCAAAGCGTGGGTTGGGCTGACAACTTCTTTTAATTTTAAGTATAAGTCATCCTGGGCAGAGGAAAATTTGACAATTGGTTCCCCCCACTGGGTTTTGATATTATGTTGCTTTGGGTATTCATTTACAAATTCTTTAATTAGCTTCTTAATTATCTCCTCCAAATAAGCTCCTCCTTTTCTTTGAATATTGCAATGTTTTTTTAGGTATATTTATTATTCAATGTCTAATCCCCTTTACCCTGCTTTTTAACTTAATTTTATATCTAGAAAGATTACAGGGATACTGGGTCCACCTTCACTTTTGTTTTTGTTAATGTAGGAGTTAGTGTGGGCTAATGGGGTGGTCTTTTTCTTCACTATGAATTATTAACAATAATTCACATGAAGGGATAATGAGCATCCATATTGAATATATCATTTACATTTCTTTTAGGGGGTCCAACTATGAGGGTAGATAGGTTGCTTTCCATTATATTAATTATATTAAACAGGGGTAATGTCACAGGGCAAGAGCTGGCTGAGCACTTTGAGGTTTCTTTGAGAACTATTTATCGTGACGTGGAGAAGATCTGTGAAGCAGGGGTCCCCATAGCATCCATTGGTGGTAAGGGGGGAGGCTATTATATTATGGAGGATTATGATATTAAAAACCTCTTTATAAATAAAAATGAGGCCCAAACCCTTATTCCCTTGATGAATAGCTTAGGTAACTTGATGGGGAAAAACCAAGGCTTTAATGACATAGTTCATAAATTTGAAAAAGTTTATGAACATACAGATGGCAATGGAAATCTAAAGATTGACTTATCCCATTTCAGTATGCAGGAAGAGTTAAAAGAATATTTGTTTTTGATAAATAAGGCCATTGAAGAAAGCAGAGAATTGGTTTTCAAGTATATAAATCGTAACAAAGAGTATGGGGAAAGGGTGACAGAACCTATTCAGATAACACTGGAACATGGAAACTGGTATTTTACCGCCTATTGTAAGGTGAGGGATGATTATAGAAAGTTTAAATTAGTGAGAATACGTAATCTCAGAATAGGGGATAGATTCACTAAACGAGACATTTCCCTGGACAAACTTGACCAAATTTTTTCTGATTCATACAGTAAGAGAAGTGTGAGGGTTAAGCTAAAATTCTCAGGGGACTTAGGGGAGCAGCTCCCAGAGTATTTCAATAAAAATAACATACTTCCTCTAGCTGATGGATATTTTTGTGTGGAGGATGTATATCCATATGAAGAAGGTCTGATTAAGTTTATTTTGGGATTTGGACAGGATTGCGAAGTTTTAGAGCCTGATTTTTTGAGGGAGGCTGTTAAGGAATATATTAATAAAATGTTAAATAAATACAATCACTGACATAGGGTTGTCAGTGATTGTATTCTATAATTTGGATATAAGTTGGGAGGGAATAAATATGTTAATTGATAGTCATGCACATCTATGTAGTAGAAAGTTTGATAGGGACAGGGATGTGGTTATTAAGAATCTACGTAAAGATGGTATAGATATTGTCATCGAATCAGGTGGAGGTCCTGATAGTAACAGAGCTGCTGTGGCACTGGCAGAAAAATATGAAAACATATATGCAACGGTTGGTTACAACTGTGCAGGGCCAGAAATGAATTATGATATATTAGCAGATGTTAAGAAAATTGCCCAAAGTAGTAAAAAGATTGTGGGCTTTGGGGAGATTGGTTTGGATTATCATCATTATCCCGATGAGAAGGATATTCAGAAGAAATGGTTTGTAGAGTTAATTAGGATCGCAGGTGAATTGAATCTCCCCATTGTTGTCCATGATAGAAAGGCGAATCAAGACACCTTTGACATTATTAAGGCTGAAAAGAAAAATAACCCCGATTTACGAGGTGTACTTCATTGCTATTCAGGGGATTTGACACTGGCAAAGGAATATGTAAAGTTAGGATTTTATCTTTCCATCGCTGGTCCTGTTACATTTAGGAGTGCTAGAAGTCTTCAGGACGTGGCAAAACACATTCCCTTGGAGTGGCTGTTTGTGGAAACCGATGCACCATACTTAACCCCTGGCCCCTTGGGTAAAAGAAGAAATGAACCAGCTTATGTTAGGCATGTGGCAGGTACCATAGCAGAACTTAGGAAAATTCCTTTCAATGAAGTGGCAAGGGTCACCAGTGCCAATGTTAGAAGGTTATACGGGATATAGGTGACATGTATAGGTAAATGGGTGTAAATTGAAGTCCAGATTTCATTAGCTGGGCTTTTTTTTTAGTTTCTTGTACAAAAAAACTTCTTCATCAGGGGTGTACCCAGCTTTTTTATATGCTGTGATTGCTGAAGAATTGTCTGCCCCTGTGAGTATCTTTACTGTACTTACTCCGTTTTTTAGGAGCTCTTCTTCTAAAAATTCCAGTAACATACGGGATATTCCCTTTCCACGGTATTTCTCCCGCACATACATTTCTGTTATCTCTCCTTGGTGGGCAGTATAGCAAAATGATTTATATACTTGAGCAGTGGCAAATGCCACAGCTTCTTTTTCTATTAGTGCTATGGCCACCAATTCATTTCCCGTCTCTATTTTTTCACTTACTTGTTGTGGATCAATATTAACCCCGTTAAATTCAAAGTTCAACTGGGAAAGGGATACAGAATCTTTTATGGTTGCATTTCTAATTTCTATTTTGGACATGAGTTACCCTCCTTAAGATTCCTTCAGATATTATATTCTATTTATAAGAATATACTCATTGGTCTAATTTGGCAAAGGTCTAATAAAACCTGCTTTAGGGATAAAAGCAGGTTTTATTAGTATATATAGGTTAGATTGAAAAACTATAACCTAAATTTCCTTATTTCTCCTTGGAGCTTTTCTGCGTATTGTTCTAAGTTTGAGGCTATGTTTTCAACTTCATTGGCTTGAGCTGCTTGTTCTTGTAGGGATGCGGCAACTTCATTTATGGCCTTTACATTGTTTTGCGATATCTCACTGATTTTTTGTGTTTCATCTATTAGTGGCATAGTTTGCTTATGGAGGTTTTGGATTTCCACACTTAAACTTTTAGCAAGATTTATGACATCCTCTGTGTTATCTAGGACTCCTTTAATCTTAATTTCAGTATTATGCATGGAGCTTACACCCTTTTCCACAGATTGGTTGCTCAACTTCATAGCTTCAAGGGTTTGTGAGTTTTTGTTTTCCAACAGCTCCACTTTTCCTTGAATATCTGTGGTAAATTTTTGAGTTTGTTCAGATAACTTGCGGATTTCATCTGCCACCACCGCAAATCCCCTGCCCTCTTCTCCAGCACGGGCAGCCTCTATGGCAGCATTTAGGGCCAATAGATTTGTTTGGTTTGATATATTTGATATCATCTCCAAAATCTCGTTGATTTGCTGAATGTTAATATTAAGCTCATTGATGTTGCTCTCAAGCTGATTTACACTTATTTTAACTGAGTTCACATCTTCCACAGCGTTTCTTAGTTGTTCTTCCCCTTGGTTGATATCAGAGACAGCCCTTAATGCTTGCTGTTCCAGGGTTTTGGTGGTTTCAGTGGCTTCACTTAGCTTATTCATTGCTTGATTTATATCTGAATTAACTTGCTCTATGGCATAGCTTTGGGTATTGGATGCCTCCACCATCTCCTGGGACAGTTTGGCAATATGCTCTGATGCTTGATTTGACTCACTTGTACCAACAGTGAGGTTGCCTGAATTTTTCTTTAACTCAGCGGATAGGGTGTCTATTTCAGACAATAGATCCCTGTTTTGTTTCATCATAATATGTATGTCAGTGGCCAGCTCCCCTAAGATGTTTTTAGGGTATTTTTCGGTGTCTTCAGTCAGATCCCCAGTTGCTATTCTTCCAACAAGTTTTTGAATTTTTCTTATGGGTTTAAAGACCATAAAATATATGGCACCCAGTATAAACCCTAGACTTATTATACCTTGAAGAAAATTTGTTACCAGAGCTAAGACAGCACCTATAAATGCAATATCATCAAAGCTATCCAGTGCTAACTCTAAATAACGGCTCACTTGAATACTCAATGGAGCGGTCAAAAATGTTGCCACAAACATAATGACTGTAAGTTGGAAGAACAAAGAGTGAATTATTCTTTTTTCATGAAGTTCTTAGTTTTATTGTTTCGAGACATTTTTCTTCCCCTTTCAATTTATAATCATATATATTTTCTATATTTGGGGCAGATTTCCTTTATTTTTATTCCGGATTTAGAAATTGTTTATGTATGAATGTCTAATATTTCAAATATATGAATATTCTAATCGTTTATTAATCCTTTCTTCCAATTCCCTTATTTTTCCTTTCAGTGTCTCAATACTTATAGGTTCAAATCCTGCCATGAAAACATAGCGCAATAATTGACGTATGTGTTCTAGCTTTATACAAATATCAATTTCTATGGGTTCCAAATCTTTATCATTGTATTGATTAATAAAACTTTGAAAAAAAGCATTATGATGTTCTTTTAGAAAAAAAAGGGTTCTTGCTAAATCACTGGGCCACCAGTGGCTTTTTGCTTCATCCCAATCAATTATAGCTGTCCCAGTGGAAGTATATAAAATGTTAGCAGCAGACATATCCCCATGAACCAAATGTGGTTTGTGCTTTTGCATTTTTAAAGAAAGTTCTGCAATATCGTTAAATATACGGGGTAAAAAATCTGGTGTAGTTAACCTGCTATGATGCAAGTCCCATATGGAATAGTCTCCTAGTAAAGTGGCTCCAAAGGATGTATCTATCACCTTATCTAGGTTTTTAGAATATTCATGAATGTTATCAAATTTTGAGCCATCTTCAATTGCTCCGTAAATGGGTAGCTTTATGGAATGAATTATCTTTAAATTTTTGATAAAATCCCTTAGCCACACTGACTCGTCCTTTTCACTGCCGTCTGTGCCCATTAGCCATTGCTGGATTACATAACCGTTTAGGAAAATACTACTTGTGGAATCATGATGTATTATTTTTGAGTATGAGACATCAGACTTTAATAACAACTCATGGCATTTGGCTAGCTTTTCCACTGAAGGATACCCATTACGTGATAATATTTTTAATTGATATTTAGGTTGTTCTTGCCCATTTACAAAAAGCTTGTAATTTGTATTCATTCCCTTTGAGATATTTTTATAAGATGTAATTTTTTCACCAGTTAAATTATATAATATGGTCTCAACTGAATTTATTTTTTTCGCTACCTCTTGATCTTGGGGCTGATATGCTGGGATAACTTTAAACAATGGAGGTTGCTGTAACATTTATGGTTTCATCCTTCCAAAAATACATTCTTTTTCTATAAATCCTGCCCCTGTATACACTTTACGGGCTGCAGGGTTATCTATATCGACGGTAAGTCTTACCTCCCAAATGTTTATTTCCCTGCCCACTTCAATTATTTTCTTTATCAAAGCTTTGGCCACACCTCTACCCCTATAGAGCTCTTGGGTCCATACCTCATCAACAAACAGAGTACCTATTCTACTGTCTGGTTTAGGAATCAGTGAAGCATTTAAGTATCCCACCATTTCCCCATTTATTTTAGCTGCAAAGACCCAAAAATAATTTGAATCTAAACACTTTACATATTGAAGTTGTTCTTGGGTATATGGTAATAACTCACCTGTGGCACGTAATTCACTGGCTCTTTTCCCCTTTATTCTCCAGTTAATCATGTCCAAAAATTCAGGATAAATATGAGATGTTATCCTAATTATTTCAATGTTACTCATTATTGTATCATCCTCTCAATTTTTTAATAATAATGGGCATAAAAATACCGTGCTGTTAAGCACGGATTTTATATGTTCCGATATTCTTAACTATTAAATTATTCACCGAAAGATGGCATTAAAAATAAACCCTATATAGGGACCTTTCGGCTCTATTCAATTGGTTAAGTTAATTAAGTATTATTTTCATTGGTTGAGTCCCCTTTAATGTTTTTTACTGGTTAATGGTCCTAGCGTACAGTTTATTTAAGAAGCTATTTAAGGCTAACGAGAATTCATCATCATTTTCAATATTGAGGTCATTTGCTAAACTGTTGAATTCTCTTATGATCTTATTCAGCTCCTCCATGGAATTAGTAGTAATTATGCCTAGGTTTGATAATTCACCATATAATATTTCTTGAATGGCCATTGTATATGTTCTTAAATAACTTGCATAACTAATTGTAGATATTTTGCTTGTTAGGTCACTATAGTCATTTATATTTTCCTCTAGGTTTTTAATGTAAATCTTAGCTTCAGACAAACCAATGGTATTTATAACAATACTTTGATTTTCATCTACATATTCCAGTGCTTCAACTATTCTTAGTACATTTGATTTTATGGTGTGCCTCTGACTGGTAATTCTTTCTCCTTGGGTGTTTCTACTATCTAAGAAATATCCAAATCCAACAAAAGATAATAGGGTAGTAATTAGTAAAGCAATAACCAGG
>CAYYRM010000007.1:0-25643 GCA_964474005.1 uncultured Eubacteriales bacterium | reverse complement strand
GCAAACTGCGTTTTCCTAACCAACTAACCAACTAACCCACTAACCAACTTATTTTACACTTTGTTTATAAAAAGTTAATTGACTGTTAGGCACCCTAGATGTAAAATAACATAAGCTATCCGACCGATCGGTCGGTCGGTGAAAAATTTACATTATGGGGAGTGAAACGGTTTGTTATCAAATTTTAGTGTTAGAAAGCCTTATACCATAGTAGTAGCAGTTGTTATAGTAGCTATACTAGGTATCGTATCATTCATGAATATGACCACAGACTTATTGCCCAGTCTAAATCTACCCTATGCAGTTGTGGTTACCTCGTATGCAGGTGCTAGTCCTGAGGAAGTAGAGTCTGTTGTTACTAGATCCATAGAGCAATCCATGGCTTCATTAAGCAACATAAAAAATATCAGTTCAATATCACGGGAGCATATGTCCATTGTCATACTGGAGTTTTCAGCAAGTGTAGACATGGATACTAAAATGGTGGAAATCAGGGAAAGCTTGGATATGATCATGACTTATATGCCTGATGAAGTGGGAAATCCAATGATGCTTAAGCTTAACCCAGATATGATGCCTGTAATGGTACTTTCAGTTGCTGTAGATGGCATGGAAATCGGTGAAGCATCTGAATTCATTTCAAACAACATTTTACATGAATTTGAAAGCATTGAAGGGGTGGCATCTGTTAATGTCTCCGGTTTGGTTGACAACAGTATCCACATAATAGTTAGAGAAGAGAAAATCCAAGAAGTAAATAGAAACATTGCCCAAATGATAGGGGTATCCCCTAATATACCTGTAACAAGAGATATGGTTTCTGGTATATTAAAAGGGCAAAACTTCAGCATGCCAGCAGGTTATATCACAGAGGATGGTATTGATTATTTAATAAGAACTGGTGATAGAATCACAAGTATTGAAGAATTAAAAAATCTTGCCATTATGCAATTGCCAATACCTGGTCTTGCACCTGTGACATTATCAGATGTGGCAGAAATTATAGTTACAGATAACTCAGACACTATGTATGCTAAGCTAGACGGAAATGATGCAGTTATATTGACTTTGCAAAAGCAATCTGAATACTCAACAGCTGATGTTGCAAGTCGAGTTAGAGATAGAATGGATTCAATTAAAAACAGAAATGAGGGTGTGGAGATTGTGGCCCTAATGGACCAGGGAGTATACGTGGATATGGTTGTGGGCTCCATTACCTCTAACTTAGTAATTGGTGGTATCTTAGCAGTTCTAATATTGCTATTATTCTTAAGGGATATTAGACCTACAATAGTTGTTGGTTTTGCCATCCCTGTAAGTTTAGTGACAGCATTGGTAATGATGTACTTCAGTAATGTTACCCTTAACATCATTTCCATGGGGGGACTTGCCCTAGGGGTAGGTATGTTAGTGGATAACTCCATAGTAGTAATTGAAAATATCTACAGAATGAGAAGTGAAGGTAAAAGTGCCAAAGAAGCTGCCGTAGAAGGGGCCAAAGAAGTGTCAGGTGCCATTGCCGCATCTACCCTAACTACCATTTCTGTTTTTGCACCAATTTTGTTTACCCAAGGTATTACAAGACAAATATTTACCGATATGGGATTAACCATAGCCTATTCCTTAGTTGCCAGCTTACTAATAGCATTAACTTTAGTGCCAATGATGGCATCAACTATTATTACTAAGGAAGTTAATAAAGAAGAAAAGAAGCTAGACGCAGTAAAAGCTTGGTATACAAAAGTCCTTGAATTTTCATTAAACCGTAAATGGATTGTAATAGCTGCTGTGTTGGTCCTGTTTGTGGGAAGTATATTTGGTGCATTTAGTATGGGTACTGAGTTTTTCCCAGCATCGGATACCGGTCAACTTTCTGTAAATATTACAATGCCAGAAGGTAGTACCTTAGATCAAACAGCAAAAGTGGCTGATGAAGTTATGGGTATTATATCTAAGGTTCAGTATGTAGACCATGTGGGTGCTTCCATTGGTGGAGGCGGCATGGGTATGGGACTTGGCCTAAGAGGTGGAAACAGTAACACTGTATCCATTTATGTCATTGTAAATCAAGATAACATCAATAAAACACCTAATATAATAAGGGAAATTCGTGAAAAAACCTCACACATCGATGCAGAGCTCTATGTAGGAGACTCTGGGGCAGATATGGGTACAATGATGGGTGGTTCAGGAATTTCTATAACTGTAAGTGGACGTGACTTCCAAACCCTAGAAAGAATTGCTAAGGATATAGCTGAAATTGTAGGTTCTGTGGAAGGTACACAAAATGTATTTGATGGTATCGACAGAACAGAACCTGAACTAAGAATCACCGTGGATAAAGCTAAAAGCATCGCCCATGGTTTAACAGTTGCCCAGGTCTTTATGGAAATAAATCCTCTTCTAAGAGAAGCAGGTGTAGATACAACCATTACCATAGGCAACATTGATTATGAAGTAACTGTAAAAGATGAAAACAGCATGAAGGAAATCACTTTAGCCGATATTGAAAACCTAATGATCCCAACACCTCAAGGTGGATCAGTGGCCCTTAAAGATATCGCGACCATCGAAGAAGGATCTGGCTACGGTTCAATAAGAAGGGAAAATCAGCAAAGATATCTAACAGTGACAGCAGAACTTGAAGATGGGTATAACATTGGTTTAGTAAGTAGAGAGGTAAACAACCTACTTTCTGATTATAATGCACCAGATGGCTACCGAATTAAAACAGGTGGAGAACAAGAGATGATCATGGACGCATTTAGAGATTTATTCTTGATTCTAATACTAGCCATAGCATTTATCTACCTGATAATGGTTGCTCAATTCCAGTCCCTATTGTCTCCATTTATTGTTATGTTTACGATACCACTGGCCTTTACAGGTGGATTTATGGCACTGATAGTAACTGGAAGTCCAGTTAGTATAGTTGCCTTTGTGGGTTTGATAATATTGACAGGGGTTGTTGTAAATAACGGTATAGTATTTGTGGATTATATCAACATCCTAAGGTCCCAAGGGCTAAACAAAAGGGATGCCATTATTAGAGCAGGTAATGTACGTCTAAGACCTATCGTTATGACGGCCCTTACCACAATAATCGCACTATCAACCATGTCTATAGGTATAGGAACAGGGACAGAGATGATCCAACCAATGGCAGTTACAGCAATCGGGGGATTAATCTATGCGACGTTATTGACCCTTATCTTAATACCTGTACTCTATGATATAATGAATAAAAAAGAGAAAGTTCAGGGGGAAGTGCATTAAAAATGTCATTGGATAAAAAAATAATCATTTACGAGGCTGCTCTAAGCCTCGTAAATGAAAATAATGATCTAAATAGAATAAAGGTTGCAGACATAGCTGAGCGGGCCAACATTGGGAAAAGTACAGTTTATGAATATTTCCAAAGTAAAGAACAGGTTATAGCAGAGGCTCTGTTCTATATGTTCCAAAGGGGTATAGATACCTTTGAAGAAATAATTAAAGAAAACAGAGGATTCAAAGAAACATATACCATGCTTCTAACAAACCTGTCATTTATTATGGGTAGAAACAGAAAGTTCATGGAATATGTCAACATGAATGAAGCGAACTTTGTTATTCGAGATGATATAAAAAATGTGATTTTATCTAAGATGGAAGAAGTAAGGCTTCAATACTTTAATATGGTGGAAAAAATGGTGGACATGAGTGTGGAAGAAGGAATAGTCCCATTAAAGCCATCCAAATATGACTGGTATGTGGCAGTCCTAAGCTCAATGACCTGTATTTTTATTCATAAACAAGGGTATCAAGAATTCCCTGAATTAACAGATGAAGAAGCAATAGAAAAAGCTTACAATACCTTTGTGAAGCTATTAAATTAAAAAAAGACCCTAGGGTCTTTTTTTATGGGCATTATACGAAAAATTGTACTACAGGTGATTTGTGGCGACTGATACAGAATGTTTGATTACAAAAATATTACTGAAGTTATTTGCATAAAAACCTTGACATATAAGGGTGGGGAAATTATAATAAACTTAACAAAAGGTTATTGTTTGCTAAGTTGTTATGAAACAGCATTAGACTTTGCACTACTACAGTGCAATTCCATACAATCCATTCTCGATTTTATTCCCCCTTGAGAATGAATACTCTCTCTTCTTATCTCCCGTAAGGGAGAATTTTTTTACCCCTTTATGTCCCCTACAGTTCAAATTCACCATCTCCTTGACAAATAATACATATAAATGATATCTTCAAATAAAATTACATAAAGGAGGAATTATTATGTGGACTAGTAACGATGCAGCAAAAGCCTCCATTGAAATGGCTATAACCACAAGGGCCACAGAAGAGCAAAAAATACAAGAATATAAAGTAAAAGGAATTCAAGCAACAGCGGTGGATTTTGGTGGAAACATATCCACATCCCTACTGAAAATTATAGAACGAACAATAGTAGCTGCCAAAAGAAGTGGTGTTACCAAAGAAGGCCACTTGTATGATGGAGCTGTGGCAGGGGCCTGTAGAGAAGCTCTAATGCAGATAATGGAAAAGGCTAATGGCTTAAATGTTGGTGGTAAAATTGGCATTGCCCGCTGTGGAGAGCACTTGTCTGTATGTATCTATATGAATATAGGGCTGTTACACCTTAATGAAGTTGTTATAGGTCTTGGACACAGATCAATACCTGATTTTGAATAAAGTATTGACACAAAATAGAAATCCTTTTATAATAATGAAAAGTAATACTGTAGAATGGTAAAGCGTGAAAGTGATTGTAAAACGTAGGATGGTAGTATAGTAGGAAATATGTACCCTTTTATAAAGGGTTAATTTTACTATGCATTTTTAAACTCTCCTACAAGGGGGAGTTTTTTAATGATAAATTTATTTAGGAGGATGGTAGAATGGTAGGAGTTGTTAAAAAATTATTTATTTTGGTAATGTTAGGTATTATTTTAGTAGGGTGTACAGGGGGAACTTCCACTGACGAAGCCATAATTAAAATTGGAATTACCCAAATTATTGAACACCCAGCCCTAGATGCCGCAAGGGAAGGATTTATAAAGGCCCTTGAAGAAGGGGGTTATAAGGTAGGGGAGAATATTGAATTTGAGTTCCAAAGTGCTCAAGGAGAATTTTCTACAGCCCAAACCATCGCTGAAAGATTTGTTTCCCAAAAGAAAGACTTGATTTTAGCCATAGCAACACATTCAGCTCAAACAGCATTTAATGCAACAAAGGATATACCTATATTGATAACAGCAGTAACAGATCCTTTAGTGGCAGGGATAGTAAAGGGATGGGATGTTACAGAAACAAATGTAACTGGGACCAGTGACTCTACTCCCATAGATAAACAATTTGCCCTTATTAAAGAGATGCTTCCAAAGTCAAAGAAAATCGGAATTTTATTTAATACAAGCGAAGTAAATTCTCAAGTTCAGGTTGACAAAGCAATAAGCTTGGCATCTCAATTTGGTTTTGAAATTATAACTTCACCAGTTACCTCAGTTAACGACGTTCATCAATCCCTTAATCACTTACTTAATAATGTGGATTTAATCTATGCAATTACCGACAACGTAGTGGCATCAAGTATCGAGCTGATTACAAATAACGCAACAGAACGAGGGATACCAGTGATAGGTGCGGAAAAGGCAATGGTGGAATCTGGTGCATTGGCCACAGAGGGGATAGACTACTTTGCCTTAGGCTTTGAAACAGGTCTTATGGCCATAGAAGTATTAAATGGAAGAGATCCCAAAGAAATGGGAATTAGCACCTTGAAAAATACAGAATTGGTTATTAACATGGAAGTTGCAAATAAGCTAAACATTGCCATTCCAGAAGCTGTAAAACAAAGGGCTATAATCATTGGTGAGAAATAAAGATGGAAAATTTTACGGTGAAACTACTGGAGCTTAGTTTAATTTACGGAATCCTAATTTTAGGAGTTTATATAAGTTATAAGGTATTGGCAATACCTGATTTAACCGTTGATGGAAGCTTCCCTTTAGGTGCATCAGTAAGTGCCCTATGCTTAATAAAGGGTATAAACCCAATGGTTTCCCTTATACTGGCCCTTGTTGCTGGTGCATTAGCTGGGCTTCTGACAGGCATTTTACATGTTAAACTCAAAATCGTAAGCCTTTTATCAGGAATACTAATGATGATAGCACTGTACTCCATTAACTTAAGAATTATGGGAAAATCCAATATCCCACTTTTCAATACCAATAGAATATTTGATTCTAAACTAAGGCCCCTCTTTATAATAATTTTCATTTATATAATTGCCAAAATCACACTAGATATTTTACTTAAAACCAGAGTGGGATATATGTTAAAGGCAACTGGGGATAACCAGCAGGTGGTTACAGCACTGGGCGTGGATTTAGGGATAGTCAAAATAGTTGGACTTATGTTATCCAATTCCCTTGTGGCACTATCAGGTGCGGTATTGGCCCAGTATCAAGGGTTCGCCGATGTTGGAATGGGTAATGGAATAATTATTATCGGGTTAGCATCTGTTATTTTAGGTGAATCAATTTTTAGCAAGGTTAAATTCATAAAAGGTACAACGGCAGTTGTACTAGGTGGAATTGTTTATAGGTTTTTCATAGCTTTTGCCCTTAACTTAGGATTGCCACCAAGTGATTTAAAACTAATAACAGCAGTTATTGTTGTAATAGCTTTAACTCTGAGGAATCAAGATATAACCAAAAAGGTTTTAAAAGGAGGTGGTGTTTATGCTTTCTTTAAATAATATAGACAAAAGTTTCTTAGTAGGCAATCCTGATGAGAACCATTTATTTAAATCCCTTAATTTAACCATAGGAAAAGGGGAATTTATTAGCATCATTGGAAATAACGGAGCTGGTAAGTCATCTTTGTTAAATATAATTATGGGAGTAGTGGAATTAGACAGTGGGGAAATATTACTAGGACAAAGGAATATATCAAAGCTATCAACACACAAACGGGCTAAAATGATAAGTAGGGTTTTCCAGTGGCCTGATATGGGAACTTGTCCCTCCATGACAGTAATAGAAAACCTATCCCTAGCATACAAAAAACACAAAGGCTTTAGTCTATCTTTGGTGATTAAGAAAAATGAAATATCCCTTTTCAAGGGAGAATTAGAACGGTTGGGGCTAGGGTTAGAAAACAAATTGAATACACAAGTTGGAAACCTTTCTGGAGGACAAAAACAAGGATTGAGTTTGCTTATGGCAACATTATCTAATCCTGAAATATTGTTACTAGATGAACATACTGCAGCACTGGATCCAAAGGCTTCTGAGGAGATAATGTCCCTTACAAATATGATTGTAAAAGAAAAGGGTATTACTACCATAATGGTAACCCATAACCTAAGAAATGCCCTAGACTATGGAAATAGACTAGTAATGCTACAACAAGGAGAAATAATCCTTGATGTAGCTGGAAAAGAAAAAAGCAAATTAACACCAGAGAATTTATTAAATAAGTTCCTTTACACTCCAACAGGGCCAGTACTCCCAGAAAAAATGGTAATATAAGAAAATGAACCCATGCTTTAGCATGGGTTCATTTTCTCACCCTTAATAAAAACTCCTACAACATTAAGCTCTTTATCCAATAAAACCAGATCTGCCCACTTACCTTCTGTGATGCTTCCAGTTTTATCATCTACACCTATAAGTTTGGCCGGGTTTATGGTTGCAGCCTTTACAGCCACTTCCAGTGGAATGCCAAAATTAACACAATTTCTTACACACTGCATTAAGTTGGTGGTGGAGCCTGCTATGGTACCATCTAAGAGGGTGGCAGCTCCAGACTTTACATTTACTGTTTGCCCACCTAATTCATAGGTTCCATCGGGCATACCGCAGGCACTCATGCTATCACTTACTAAAACCACTTTGTCACTGCCAACGGTTTTAAAGGTTGAACGTATAACAGCAGGGTGAACATGTACCCCATCACAAATAAGCTCCACATTTACTTCGGTATCAAAGGCAGCACCTACCACCCCTGGGGCCCTATGGGTATAGGGAGGCATGGCATTAAAAAGATGAGTGATACTTTTAGCACCTGACTGTATGGCATTCATTGCGGTATCATAATCTGCAGTGGTGTGTGCCAATGAAACAACTGACTTCTCCTTAGCGTAGTTGATAAAGTCCATGGAGTCCACAAGCTCTGGAGCCACAGAGATCAACCTTATGTTATCACCACTTACTTTATTTAATCTATTGAACATATCAATACTTGGATTCACAAGGTTTTTTTCTGGTTGAGCACCTTTTTTCTCCTTGGAGAAGAAAGGTCCTTCCATATGAATTCCATGGACATATGCTCCTTTTATGGGGCTTTTCATATACTCATAACCCACTTTAAATATTTCAACTAATCTTTCTTCTTCAAGGGCCATAGATGTAGCTAAAAAAGAAGTAACGCCGTTTTTACCAAGATAATCTGAAATGGTTTCCAACGATGAAATCTTTCCATCACAAAAATCGCACCCTGCACAACCATGGGTATGGATATCTAGAAGCCCTGGGATTACATACAGGTCACTGGCATCTAGAAAATCATCTTCTTCAACTAGTCCAATATAAGAGATTTTTTCATCCTCTATTTTTACATCAACTTTAAGAAAGATATAGTCATCACCTAGCACTAATCCATTTTTTATAACCATGGACATAAAATCACCTCTTTCTAAATGGTGTATTTTTCTATGCTTTCTGGTCTTTTCTTAGATATAAGGGAAAGTGCTGCATCATCGGCTATAACTGTCAAATCATTATGAAGCTGTAAAATAGAGGCTGGTACAGCGGGTAAAATAGGGCCAAAAAGCACATCGTATAAGATTTCAGCTTTACTTTCACCACTGGCTAAAAGCAAAATCTTCTTTGCTTGCATAATACTTTTTATACCCATGGTATAGGCATGGGTTGGTACTTCGTCAATGGAGTCAAAAAACCTTGAATTAGCCTCGATGGTCTTATCGGCAAGCTTTACACAGTGGGTTTCTTTTTCAAAGGCCATGTTTGGTTCATTAAACCCTATATGCCCATTGTGCCCAACACCTAGTAGCTGAAGATCAATCCCACCTAAGCCTTTGATAACTTCATTATACCTTTGGCACTCTTTCTCAGCATCCTTTTCCATACCATTGGGTATAAAGGTCTTATTAATATCAATATTTATGTGTTTAAAGAAATTTTCATACATGTAATAGTAATAGCTTTGGTCATTGGTTTTAGGTACTCCACAATATTCGTCTAAGTTAACAGATTTGGCATGAGAAAAATCTATATCTCCTTTTTTGTACCACTCAATAAGTTGCTTATATATACCTAAAGGAGTGGAACCTGTTGCTAAACCTAGAACACTTTTGGGATTTAGTATAACCTGGGCAGAAAGTATATTCGCAGCCTTTCTACTCATATCCTGATAGTTATTTGCGTGGAGAATTTTCATAGAATCTACCTCTTTTCTTCCTAAAATAAGATTATTATCTATTTAACTGGATATTAACATAGGCACAGAATACCGTCAACTTTAACCATGATAAATGATTATTTACAGAACAAACTAATAATAACAAGGGTTTATGACTGATATCTTCTATTTATTACTCCTTCTTTCGTCAAAAGTTTCAGTTTTTTCGGCATTTTTCCCCAAAAAAAATCAGTTTCTGAAACAATGTTTCATAAACTGACATCTCCGTTGACACACTAATCCAAAGTGATACAATTGAAATATAAAGAAAAGAGAGGGAATTAAATGAAAAGTGTGACAGTTAGATTGAGAGAATATTTCAATGAGGCAAGTATTACTGAGAAGGGCATAGTCAAATTTATTTTGGATAACCCCAAAGAAGTATCCCAAATGACCATATACACCCTAGCTGAAAAAACATTTTCATCCCCATCATCTGTAATTAGAATGTGTCAAAAGAATGGTTTTGATGGTTTCAAGGATTTTAGTAAGGCTCTAATATACGAGTTGGCGATGCGGGAAAACAATAAGCAAGGGGAAAAAGGTGAAATAACAAAGTCTGATAGTATTGCGGACATAGTTGATAAAGTGACCTATAAAAACCTTATTACCCTAGAGGATACCAAAAACCTTATAGATTACGAAGTGATTGATAAATGTATAGATCTTATAAGCCAATGTGACAACATATGTATATTTGGTCTTGGATCATCTTTAATCGTTGCAAAGGATGCTCAGTTAAAATTTATTAGACTAAAGAAACATTGTACAGTAACTGATGACTGGCATTTGCAATATTTGACAGCAAAGAATATGTCCCCTAAGGATTTAGGGATCATTATCTCTTATTCAGGTCAAACCTATGAGATGATTGAATGTGCAAAGGCCATGAAAGAATCAGGGGTTAAGATAATCTCCATAACAAAATACGGTTCATCAGCCATTGCTGATCTTAGTGACTATAACATATACGTGGCTGCAAATGAATCTACCTTTAGAAGTGGTGCCATGTCATCTAGGATTTCCCAGTTAAATATAATAGACATACTTTACACTGGATATGCCAATAAGGAATATGAAAAATCGTTGGAGCTAATTGCAAAGACTCATATTAGAAAGGGGAGTTAGCAGTGATTGATTTATCAAATATGTCAACTGAACAAAGAAATGATAGAACCTTAGACTTAGATATAATGCCAATAATCGATGGTTTAAAAACAATGAACGAAGAAGATGCCAAGGTTCCTGTCGCCATAGCCAAGGAACTACCTCAGATAGAAAAAGCCGTGAAATTTGTCATCGAAGCCTTTGAAAAGGGTGGACGACTAATATACATGGGAGCAGGTACCAGTGGTAGGCTAGGGGTTTTAGATGCAGTGGAATGCCCCCCAACCTTTGGAACTGATCCAAGTCAGGTTGTAGGCTTAATAGCAGGAGGGGAGAAAGCCTTTGTAAAGGCAGTGGAAGGTGCTGAAGATAGTACAACCATGGGTATTGATGATTTAAAAAACATCAACCTTACCCAAAATGATATAGTTATAGGGATTGCCGCCAGTGGCAGAACCCCATATGTGATAGCTGCTTTAGAATATGCCAAAACCCTTGGTTGTAAAACAGTGGGAATCTCCTGTAACAAAAATTCTCCTGTGGGCTCCGCAGCTGACATCGCCATTGAAGTTGTGGTGGGACCTGAAGTACTAACAGGATCCACAAGACTTAAAGCAGGTACTGCCCAAAAGATGGTGTTAAATATGATATCCACTATGTCCATGGTGGGTATAGGAAAAGTTTACAAAAACCTAATGGTGGATGTGCAAAGAACCAATTTGAAATTGGAAACAAGGGCAGAAAACATAATAATGACTGCTACTGATGTGAATAGAGAAACAGCAAAAAGGGTATTAGAAGAAGCCCAGGGCAGTGTGAAACTAGCCATCACCATGATTCTATTAAACTGTGATGTGGAAACAGCAAAAGAGAAATTAATTTTGGCCAAAGGCCATGTTAGAAATACCATAAAATAAATTTAAGGAAGAGGTGTGTTTCAAAATGGCAACTAACAATGAATTAGCCAGCAGGATTCTTGAGCTAGTTGGTGGGAAAAGCAATGTTGCAGCTGCGACCAACTGTATGACAAGACTTCGTTTGAGAATCAAAGATAGTTCCAAAGTTCAATTAGAGGAACTAAAGAACACTGAAGGTGTAATGGGTGTGGTGGAGTCTGATACACTGCAAGTTGTAGTAGGACCAGGTAAGGCTAAAAAGCTAGCAGACATCTTTACAGATGAGCTAGGAGTATCTAAAGACGCAGTAGTAACTGATAACTGGCAAGAAAACAAAGCAAGTATGAAAGCTGGTCAAAAGAAAAACAAACTTAAGCAAGCCCTTGAAACAATCGCAGGTATCTTCATTCCTCTTATCCCAGCAATAATTGCAGCAGGTATATTTAACGGTTTTGCATCATTAATTCAAACACTACAAAACAATGGTAATTTAGCCGCTGATAGTAACACTTGGAATTTAATACGTTTAATGTTCTCATTAATAGGTTCTGGTTTCTTAGGATATTTTGCAATTTACACTGGTATTAACGCTGCTAAGAGATTCGGAGCAACTGAGGCCCTAGGTGGTATGCTTGGTGCCATGTCCATAGGAGCTCAAATAAATAGTATTTCTCAGATTTTAGGGCTATATAATGCTGATGTACCCCTTACTTCTGTTCTTACTACTGGTAAAGGTGGTATCATAGGAGTTATCATTGGAGTTTGGGTATTGGCTAAAGTTGAAAAAGCTGTAAGAAAGGCCGTTCCAGATGTATTAGATCTAATTGTTACTCCAATAATATCTTTACTAACTGTAGGTATCTTATTCGTACTAATAATAATGCCAGTTTCAGGTTTTGCATCTGACTATTTAGTTGAAGCATTAAGTGTAATTATAAATTCTGAACATACAATAGTCAGTATAATATCAGGTTATGTATTATCAGCACTATTCCTTCCAATGGTTCTTTTAGGCCTACATCATGGTCTTATCCCAATTTATGCAATACAGCTTCAAAACTTAGGTGGAGTTACCCTATTCCCAGTACTAGCCATGGCTGGTGCAGGTCAAGTGGGTGCTGCTATTGCTATCTATCTAAAAGCTAGAAAAGTTAATAACAAGAGAATGCAAAGTGTTATCATGGGTGCACTTCCTGCAGGTGTCCTTGGTATAGGTGAGCCTTTAATCTACGGTGTAACTCTACCCTTAGGTAAACCATTTATCACCGCAGGTCTAGGTGCAGGTTTTGGTGGAGCATTTGTAATGGCAACTAAAGTTATGGCAACTGCTTGGGGTCCATCAGGTCTAGTTGCACTTCCACTTATGCAACCAGGTTCAATGTTAAATTACTTCCTTGGTATTGTAATATCATATATTGGTGGATTTATCATAACTTCACTATTTATCAAAAACTCAGAAGTAGAGAATGTATAATAAGCTAGGATTATCCGTTTACGTATCGTCATTTGATACCCAAAGGGATATGCTAGAAAAATTTAGGGGGAGTGGATACTATGTATTCACTTCCTTCCATATCCAAGAGGAATTAAATGAAGAATACACCACCAAAGCCAAGGAAATGTGTCATTGGTTAAAAGAAGCAGGATATAAAATTATCGGAGACGTTTCCCCAAAAACTTTGCAGTTTTTTGGGTTTACAGATATCAAGGAATTTGCAAAAACCATGAAACTAGATGTTTTAAGAATGGATTATGGCTTCTCTCAAAAAGAGGTTTTAGAAATCTCAAAGGAATATGCCATATCCTTCAATGCATCAACAGATGGATTAGAAACAGCTAAGAAAATAATAGATGTGGGTAAAAAGGTTTTTGCCATGCATAACTTTTACCCAAGGCCTGAAACGGGTCTAGATGACAAGCTTTTTAGTAAACTAAATGATGGACTTAAGGAAATAGGAGCAGACCCACTGGTCTTCATCCCCGGTGATGAAGTATTGCGGGGACCAATCCATGAAGGGCTACCCACATTGGAAAAGCACAGAAAGATCCCACCATATGTGGCATATCTAGATCTTAGGATTAACTATAACATAGAAGGTATTTTTGTGGGTGATATTAAACTAAGTGAAACCCAAGGAAAACTAATTATGGATTTCATCAATGATGGAATAATCAGTGTACCAGTGGATTTTGCCCATGAATATCAGTACCTATACAATCAGGTGTTTACCATTAGAGTGGATTCACCTGAAACCATAATGCGCCTCCAAGAATCCAGGGAATACTCCTGTGATGGAGATAAAAAAGAACCCTTCAACCAAATTGAAAGGGTTTCAGGTTCAATAACCATGGATAATAAGCTTTATGGAAGATACTCAGGGGAAATCCAAATAGTAAGAAACAGCCTACCACAAGATGACAGAGTCAATGTAATAGGAAAT
This sequence comes from uncultured Eubacteriales bacterium, assembly GCA_964474005.1. GTDB lineage: Bacteria > Bacillota > Proteinivoracia > Proteinivoracales > Proteinivoracaceae > Alkalicella. Next base: position 11,704 of record CAYYRM010000007.1, on the reverse strand, counting down.
ATACTACCTGAGTATTTAGAAGTTGTTCACTGCATCAAAAACAGCAAAAAGATAAGATTTGTAAAAATATAAGGACTCCAATAAAGGAGTCCTATTTCTCTTTTATGGAAATATCGATCTGTAAATTTCCAATGGTGGATTGTAATGGAATTCGATGATTAGATAATCCGTTATCACAGTTTGTATTATTTTGAACCACCACTTGAGGTGTTGTAATATCACATTTATAATTATTTTGGGATAGGGAAGTCATGGCATTGCCACTTATGATATTTGCCACTTCCTTTAATGCAGAGGTAACAAAGGCATCTAAGCTACTCATCTCCATACCTGACATAATTTTCACCATTTCTAGTGGCATTTTGTCAGGGAAGCGGTAGGTTACACTGCCAGATAAGTCACCTGTAACATCGATAACCACAAGTACTTGTTTTTCGGGTTCCCCTTCAGTATTTTCACTTTGCACTTCCACGATGTCTATATCGAGCATCATCTTAAAAACATCTTTGGTGGCTTGAAAAAATGGGTTTATGTAATTTGAGCTCATCAGTGGGTCCCCCCTAAGGTTTTGGCATACTCTCCAATTTTTTGGTCCGAAGATGCCACGTGATTTATAAGCCAAGCCATAAGCTTACCTGCAAACTCATTGGCCAAGGTTTCGTCAAAATTTTCATTTTCAAACTTATTGGCAAATTCCCTGACTTCAGATTTGAAATTTTCGTGTATTTCCTTATGGGCTTTATACCCAGGGTAGTTAATGCGTAATTGATATGCTTCTTCATCATCAAAATGAATCACCACATATTTTTGCATAAAATCAATGGTTTCTTTAACCTTAGGTAGCTTGTCCACCCAATCACCATCTTCACGCAGTAGTTTAACAAAGCCGGACACTGTGTCAAACAAAGCCTCATGTTGTTCATCAACCTTTTTAACATAAATCCTATACTTTTCTTTCCACATTAAAATCACCCCTCATCATTTATAAAAATAATAGTAATAATTATGAATAATGTCAATTTTAATTCTATCAGAAATAGTTTAATTTGAAAAGAAGTATTTTGAGGATTCCCATAAACTACAATTTACAGTATATTAAAAATAAATTATCAGAAACTTTAAAAAAGATATTGACGAACATGTACGTACAGGTTATAATGAACTTGAAACTTGTACGTACATGTTTTAAGAGGAAAAAGAGGAGGTTAGATCATGGGGAAATTTTCTAATGACATATTGGAACTGTTAGAAGCCATCGGGGGAAAAGAGAACATTAGTACAGTGAGCCATTGTGCTACCCGCTTACGTTTTGTTCTAGTTGACCCTAAAAAGGCAGATGTGAAAAAGGTTGAAGCAGTAAAGTCTGTAAAAGGTACTTTTACACAGGCTGGACAATTCCAAATTATAATTGGCAACGAGGTTTCTACATTCTATAACGAACTGATTAAAGAAACGGGAATTAAAGAAGCCAGTAAAGATGACACGAAAAAAGCAGGAAGACAAAATATGAATTTCCTACAACGGGTTATTTCCCATTTGGCTGAAATTTTTGCACCTATTATTCCTGCCATAGTTGTGGGTGGTCTAATTCTAGGTTTTAGAAATGTTATAGGTGATATAGAGCTTTTTGAAGGTGGAACAAAAACTTTAACTGATATCTCCCAATTCTGGGCAGGGACTCACCATTTCCTATGGTTAATAGGGGAAGCAATTTTTCACTTCCTCCCTGTAGGTATTACCTGGTCAATATCTAGGAAAATGGGAACCACTCAAATTCTTGGTATTGTACTAGGTCTTACATTGGTTTCTCCACAGCTACTAAATGCTTATGCCATAGCAGGTGGAGGAGAGCCTTCAGTATGGGATTTTGGCTTTACACAAATTGAGATGATTGGTTATCAAGCCCAAGTGATACCAGCCATGCTTGCAGGATTTATTCTTTGCTTCTTAGAAATCAAAATACGTAAGGTTATCCCAGAATATTTATCTATGATTTTTGTACCGTTTTTTGCACTGGTTCCCACAGTACTTATAGCACATGTTATCTTAGGACCAGTGGGCTGGACCATAGGTTCATTCATCGCTGATGTGGTTTACTCAGGGTTGACATCTTCCTTTGGATGGTTGTTTGGTTCTGTATTTGGCTTTTTATATGCACCCTTTGTAATAACAGGGCTTCATCATATGACAAATGCCATTGACCTTCAACTTATGAGCGAGTTTGGTGGTACTAACCTTTGGCCAATGATAGCCCTTTCCAACATAGCTCAAGGTTCTGCGGTTTTGGCCATAATCTTCTTAAACAAAAACAACGAAGAAGAAAAACAAATCTCTATTCCTGCCACTATTTCATGTTATTTAGGTGTAACGGAGCCAGCAATGTTTGGTATTAACCTAAAATACGTATACCCCTTCTTAGCTGCAATGATAGGCTCTGCCACCGCAGGAGTTTTCTCAGTGGCAACTGGGGTAATGGCAAACTCCATTGGTGTAGGTGGTATTCCAGGGATTCTGTCAATACAGCCACAATATATGGGTAGATTTGCAGTAGCCATGATACTGGCCATTGCTGTTCCCTTTGTATTAACTGTTTTCTTTGCCAAAAGAAAAATGTTTACTAAGGCAGCTAAGGAATCAGTGGTAGCCTAAAATTATCTTTACAATGATAAACAAAAGGGGAGGAGACTCCCCTTTTTGCTTAAAAGCCACACCTAAAGGAGCAGATATGTATGAAGGATTTTAAAAAGAGCACAGTTTATCAAATATATCCCAAGTCCTTTAATGACACCACAGGAAATGGCCATGGTGACATAAAGGGTGTAACACAAAAGCTTGATTACCTAAAAAAACTAGGGGTAGATTGTATTTGGCTGACACCATTTTATCTCTCACCTCAAAAAGACAACGGCTATGATGTTGCTGATTACTGTAGCGTAGATCCAAGCTTTGGTAGTATGGAAGATTTTGAGGAAATGGTTAGTGCGGCTGGTGAACTGGGAATAAATGTAATGATAGATGTGGTTTTTAACCACACATCCACAGAACACAGATGGTTTAAAGAAGCCCTATCTGGAAGTAAAAAGTATCAGGACTATTACATCTTTAAAGAACCCGTAAATTCAAAGGAGCCTACAAATTGGCAATCAAAATTCGGCGGTTCTGCGTGGCAATATGTTGATAAATTAGGCAAATACTATCTCCATCTATTTGATGTGACCCAGGCAGATCTTAACTGGGACAACATTGAAGTTAGGGAAGAGATATATAATATAGTTAACTTTTGGATTGAGAAAGGTGTTAAGGGTTTTAGGTTAGATGTGGTTAATCTGATTTCTAAACCAGTAGAGTTTCAAGATGATCAAGTTGGGGATGGTAGGGGGTTTTACACTGATGGACCCAATGTACACAAGTACCTAAAGGAATTGAACATAAAAACATATGGTAAACACACTGACATAGTTACAGTGGGGGAAATGTCATCAACAACCATTGACCACTGTATTCGTTATTCAAACCCAAAGGAAAATGAGCTATCAATGGTATTCAACTTCCATCATTTAAAGGTGGATTACAAAGATGGGGATAAATGGACACTCAAGGATTTTGATTTTTTGGAGTTGAAAAGTATACTAAATCACTGGCAACAAGGGATGGAAGAGGGAAATGGTTGGAACGCGGTATTTTGGTGTAACCACGATCAGCCGAGGATAGTGTCACGTTTCGGGGATGACAAAAGATATCATAGGGAATCTGCAAAAATGCTGGCAACAGCCATTCATATGTTAAGAGGAACACCCTATATCTACCAAGGTGAAGAAATAGGTATGACAAACCCAGATTTTACTGATATTAAGCAATACAAAGATGTGGAGTCAATTAACTACTATAATATTCTTAATGAATCTTGTGTAGATAAAAAAGAAATAATTAAGATATTACAGGCTAAATCCAGGGATAATTCTAGGACTCCCATGCAATGGGACAGCAGTAAAAATTCTGGCTTTTCAAAGGGTAAGCCTTGGATAGAGGTAAACAAGAATTACAAAGATTTAAATGTAGAAAATGCATTAAAAGACTCACACTCTATTTTCTACCATTATCAACAGCTGATAAAGCTAAGAAAAGAGTTAGATATTATAGCATATGGTAGTTATAAGCCTATATTAGAAGAGCATCAACAAATTTATGCATATATCAGGTCATATGAAAATCAAAAACTTTTGGTGATTAACAATTTTTATGGTACAGAAACGGTTTTTGAACTTCCCCAGGGGCTAAATCTTAATGGATATAACAGCAATATTTTAATATCCAACTACTCTGATTGCCCCAATGAATTTAACAAATTGACCCTAAGACCCTATGAATCAGTGGTGTACTACCTTGTAAAATAGAGTTGAATAAAATACAGCGAAAAAGATTTCAATAGTTGATATAGACAGCTATATTACTCTATGGAGTAGGATTATAGCTGTTTTTTATATTCTACATTATCGTCATTCGTTTCTTAAAACTATAACCTTCTACTATACCAAGCTGTAGCTAATCCTTTCATTTATACTTGTTTTTTGATGAAATTAGTATTGTATAAGTAATAGTTAAACGATATATTAAAAAATTGAAAATTCATAATAAGTTGACGATTTGATAAGATCAAGTTATAATTTAATTAGGAGGTGTTATGATGAAAAAAATAATGATAGCATTTTTTTTGGTTATTATACTTTCTGGTTATATATCAGCGTGGCAGGCTAGTGGCTTTAGGTGGAATACTTACGGTATTAAACCCTATGAAGTACATTATAAATTTTGCAACACACTCAATGAGATTGATTTGAGTTTTTTCAACCCAAACGATGTTTATCATAATTCAAAAATGGCATGGATACTAGCTACAGGTGATTGGAGTTCACGTCAAGATAATATAAAATATAGACATGTTAGCTCTTCTAATAATGTCTTATCAACAATAAATTCTCAATATGGATTTTTTGGTATAATATATCTCCATACAGATTTAGATGGGCATATTGTAAGATTTACTAGTGAATTGAATAGAAGGTTTTTATCTGATGAAACAACTAACTTTCTAAGAAGTGTAGCTAATCATGAGTTAGGTCATAGCTTAGGTCTAGGCGATATTAGCACAGGTACTGCCGTAATGAATATATATAGAAATAGAAATGTTATTTTTTTACCACAAATTGATGATGTTTCAGGAGTTAATATGATCTACTTTGATGGGGGGATATAAATGGGTAGATTTAAAACTATTTGTGTTGTATTGTTGGTACTTTCTCTAGTTGGGTGTACTATTGGTTCACAAGAAAAAATAGAGTTTGAGGTACATTTAGATTTAGTTACCTATCAAAATTTAAGTGAGTTAGTTGAAATGTCAGATGTAATAGTAATAGGAAAGTTTACAAAGATAAAAAATGATTTTTCAGTTAACCAAAACCAAGAAACACCTTATGTATTTAATATTAGATTATATGAATTTGAGGTAAAAGAGTATATAAAAGGGAAAGGATTTGAAAGAATAAACGTTGGGTTCCTTTATCAGGTCATATATAATGAAAACAATAAAAAAACAATAGGGAAGGTAAAAAGCTTTATTGAACCAGAAACTAATAAGTCAATTATAATGTTTTTGCGTTTTAATGAAGAGATTGATAGTCACTACACTGGGGCTGCTTACCCATTTATGTTCTCCTTAGGGGATGGCAATATAGCTACTGCAATAGAAAGTGAGCACTATAAAAATTCTACTGTGAATAGGATAACTATTGATAAAATTAAGGAATTAGTTAATCCTTGAAAGTGAATTTATTAAGTATGTACTGTTATATCCTTACCTCGGAAATATCATCATCTTGTAAAATAGTAGGAATAGTGCTAAAATATTAGCGGTGATGTAAGATGAATAAAAAGTATATAGTAATATATAATGAGTTAATAAACAATATTAAGACAGGGCTTCTGTTACCTGGAACAAAGCTATCCTCTGAAAATGAATTGATGCAACAATACGATGTATCCAGGGATACCATCAGGAAAGCCCTTAACCTTTTGGAGAGCAACGGATATATCCAAAAGGTCAAGGGTAAAGGGTCTTTTATACTAGATATCAATAAATTTGATTTTCCTGTATCGGGTTTAACAAGTTTTAAAGAGCTATCCGAAAGGATGGGACAAAGGTCAGTAACCTTTGTGGAAGAGCTGGATGTAATAATGTCAGATGAGTATCTAATGCAACAGCTTAACTTAGCTGATGAGGATGAAGTGTGGAAGGTAGTAAGGGTAAGGGAAATAGGTGGAAAAAGGATTATACTAGATAAAGAATATTTTAACAAAAAGATAATAAGCATACTGACAAAGGATATCTGCCAAGACTCAATTTATCAATATATTGAAAAAGAGTTAGGGCTTAACATAAGTTTCGCTAAAAAAGAAATAACTGTTCAAAAGGCCACTCAAGAGGATATGAACTATCTTGATCTGGAAGATTATGATATGATAGTGGTTGTGAAAAGTCATGTCTATTTAGAGGATGCAACCTTGTTTCAATACACAGAATCAAGACATAGACCCGATAAATTCAGATTTGTGGATTTTGCCCGAAGGCAACATTAAAAACGGCTTTAAAAGCCGTTTTTATAAAATTAGAACTTGTTTAGACAAGTACACATGTAGTATGATAAAAGAAGGGAAGGAGGATGGCTGTGAAAGATTTTGAAAAAAGTAGCAATATCCCATATTACCTACAGATAAAGGATATATTGAAAAGCAGGTTAAATGGAACTTATCCAGCGAATGGTTTGTTACCCTCAGAAACAACCCTTGCACAGGAATTTAATGTCACAAGGACAACCATAAGAAATGCCATAAAAGAGTTGCAAAGGGAAGGGTTGGTTCATACAGAAAAAGGCAAGGGAACCATGGTTTCCACACCTAAAATCGAGCAAAGCCTACTTAAATTTTATAGCTTCGGAGGTGAGTATAAAAACACTGTACATCAGATGGAATCAGAAGTTATAGAAAAGATCACGGTGGAAGCTGATGAATTCATAGCAGGTAGGTTGAAAATCCCTATTAGCTCAGGAGTTTATAAAATAGTAAGGTTAAGAAGCCTAAAAGAAGCCCCCATAATCATAGAAACTTCATATATCCCAGAAAAACTAGCTCCAAAAATAATAGATTTTGAGTTAGAGGGTAAGTCCATATATGATCTACTTGAAAATAACTATAATTTGAAAATAGCCAATGCAAGGGAATATATTGAACCCAGAATAGCCACTAAAAAAGAGCTTGACTTCCTAGGATTAAAAGCCCCTGCAGCGGTGTTTTACACTGAACGTACCACACATAACTTAGAATATGTGCCAATGGAACTAAGGATAAGTATAATCAGGGGAGATAAGTTTAAATTCTATACTGAACTTAACTAATGTACAGATTTATTCTGTACATTAAAAAAATGATGACTTGTCTAGACAAGCATACAACTAGAAGGGAAAGCAAGGAGAGATAATATGAATAGAAAGACATTAGATTTATTTCGAATATTTTTAAAAATTGGAGCCTTTACCTTCGGTGGTGGGTATGCAATGATACCATTGATAGAAAAAGAAGTTGTTGATAAAAGAGGTTGGATGGAAAAGAATGAATTTATTGATTCACTGGCCCTATGTCAATCTACCCCTGGGGCATTGGCTGTTAATAGTGCAGTCTTTATCGGTTATAAGCTCCATGGATTTATTGGGGGAATGGCTGCAGCATTGGGGGTTGTGATGCCATCTTTCCTCATAATCTTAGGAATTGCCGCTGTGTTTACAACCCTAAAGGACTATGCAGTTGTAGATGCTGTTTTTATAGGGGTAAGGGCCTGTGTGGTGGCACTGATTTCAAGTGCTGGTGTAAGGTTGTTTAATAATATAAATTCAAAGGGGCTATTTTCTTTCATTGTAATCATAGGAAGCTTTATAACCATTGCCTTTTTAAACATCAATCCATTTTATATAGTAATAGGGGCAGCATTTTTAGGAATTTGTAAAAACCTTTTTCTACAACAAAGAATACAAACCCATGGAGGTAAAGAACATGGTATATCTTAGATTGTTTTACACATTTTTAAAGATAGGTATGTTCAGTTTTGGTGGAGGATATGCCATGCTACCCCTTATAGAAAAGGAAGTCATTCATTTAAATTCGTGGGTTCAGTATGAAGAATTTATAGATATCATTGCAACATCTCAAATGACCCCTGGACCCATAGCCATAAATTCTGCCACTTTTATAGGCTATAAAATAGGTGGAATATGGGGGTCAGTTGTAAGCACCTTGGGTGTTATCTTAGTTCCAACGATTATAATATTAATCCTATCAAGATTTGTCTATCAGTTTAAAAATTCAAAGGTAGTTACGTGGATTTTTGATGGTCTAAGACCTGCCCTCATTGGTTTGATTTTGGCCTCGGCTTTTTCTGTTGCAAGAACATCCATATATAGTGGAAGTACTTTATTAATTGCGTTTGTGGCACTAATACTGATATGGAAGACTAAAATCCATCCCATTGCCACCATAATGACATCAGGTTTACTGGGATTGTTACTTTTCATTTGGTAATACTTTCTGCTGTATTTTCTATGGAAGAATGTTCATTAAATTGTTATAATTATTCTATCCTTTTAATTGTGAAAAGTAGGGGGTGAAACATATGAGAACTAAAACCAATGAAGAAATAATTTTAGAATATATCGACAAAACATGTGCTAAGCAGCAGAGGGATGGACAAGCAGTGGGCTTAACCACCAATATGATTGCAGATGCCTTAGACATGCAAAGGGCCAATGTCAGTGGAGCTGTAAATAAGCTTTATAGAGAAGGTAAAATTGATAAAATTAAAGGAAAACCAGTTCTTTATATAGCCAATGCCATGGCTGTGAAGGACAAGTTTACAACATTTGAAGACCTAATTGGCACAAATCATAGTCTGAAAAAACCTATACAACAGGCAAAAGCAGCCATACTTTACCCCCCTAGAGGACTTCATACTCTAATACTTGGTCAAACTGGTGTTGGTAAAACCATGTTTGCAGAACTTATGTATAGATTTGCTTTACAAAATTCAATGTTGGAAGATGGGTCACCATTTGTCTCTTTTAATTGTGCCGACTATGCCAACAATCCCCAGCTTTTGTTAAGCTACTTATTTGGTGCTAAAAAGGGTAGTTATACAGGGGCAGACAGTGATAGAGAAGGGCTTGTGGAAAAAGCCAATGGAGGAATCTTATTCTTAGATGAAGTACATCGCCTTCCCCCTGAAGGCCAGGAAATGTTTTTTTACCTCATGGATAAGGGATTATATAAACCACTGGGTGATGTGGGTGAACATAAAAAGGCAGATGTTTTTATCATATGTGCCACAACAGAAAATAAGGACAGTAGACTCCTCACCACATTCACAAGGCGTATTCCCATGGTCATTTCCCTGCCATCCCTTAAGGAGAGGACATTAAAGGAAAGGTTTAGGTTATTGGGTGAATTCTTTAAACTCGAAGCCAGTGGAACAAACAAAGAAATAGTGGTCACTGCAGATGCCGTTAAAAGCTTACTTTTGTATAACTGCATAGGAAATATAGGACAATTGAAAAACGACATTCAATTAGGCTGTGCCAATGGATTTTTGAAATGTATTGTTAACGAAGGGGAAAATATAAATGTGGATTTAGAGGAACTACCTGAATATGTACGTAAAGGTATGGCCAATTACAAGATAAACAAAAAAGAAGTGGATGATATCGTTTTAGACAACTCCATATTCCACTTCACAGCCAAAGGTAGTGAAAAAATAGTATCCATTGATAGTAACCCTTTGACAAATGTGTTTTATGATGCCATAGAAGAAAGAATCAGTGTCCTTAAGACTAAGGATTTAAGTCAAGAAGACATAAACCTTATAATGAGTATTGATATTGATAAATACTTTAAAAAATATATCTATAAGATGAATGGCAACATCAATAAAGAGGAATTGTCTAAGGTTGTAGACCCAAAAATCATAACTGCAGTGGAAGACTTTTTGGGGACCGTCAGTAAAAACCTTAAGAGGGTATTCCCACAACGGATTTTCTACGGGTTATGTATCCACATTAGCTCATCCATAGAAAGGATAAAGCTTGGAAAAAACATAGAGAACCATAAAATAGATGAAATCATTGAAAGATATCCCCAGGAATTTGCACAGTGTGATTATATTGTGAAGGTTTTGGAAAAAGAATTCAATGTAGTTATCCCCAAAGATGAAATAGGATTCATAACCATGTTCATTACTGAGGAGTTCGCCAATGAACAAAGCAAAGAGGGGAAGCCTGTTGTGGTTATAGCCATGCATGGTAACACCACAGCTAGCTCCATGGCAGACGCAGTTAATAAATTAATCGGTGAAGAGAGTATTTATGCCTATGACATGCCCTTAGATAAATCCACAGATCAGGCATATCAGGAACTTAAAGACCATGTACTATCTATTCATCAGGGAGCAGGGGTATTAATCCTTGCAGATATGGGGTCGCTTACCATGTTTGGTGAGTGGATAAGTGAAGAAACGGGAATAAAAATAAGGGCCATCGATATGGTTACAACCCTTATAGCCCTGGAAGTGGCACGAAAGGCACTTATAGGACTAAGTATTGATGAAATCTACAATGAAGTTATTCACAAAAATATCCACAGTATAACCTACACCAATGACACAATGAGAAGGTTTCAAGGCCTTGAGGATAATGTAATAGTAACAATGTGTATAACCGGTGAAGGCAGTGCTGTGAAAATAAAAAACCTAGTGGAAAATCAGTTGGACTTAGAGGGGAAAAACATTCAAATTATCCCCATGTCTGTTTTAGATAGGGAAGATATGTTAATTAAAATAAAGCGTATAGCCAAGGACAAAAACATCTTAGCAATAGTTGGGACACTAAACCCTGAGCTACATGGTATACCCTTTGTTTCAGCCAGTGAGTTGTTTTTAAATAAAGATTTTAATAGGCTTCAAGCTATCGTGAATACCAGTAACTATTTTACCAAAGAGGATTTTGATAAGAGGGAAATATGTAAGAATGTTCTTGATGTATTCAGTGAAAGTATACAAAGCTATGATTTGGAAGTTTTCCTAGAAAAGATACTTGAATTCATAGATGAATCTGAGAAGGCATTTAAGATGCCACTAAACATCGAATCAGTTGTTGGTTTAACAATGCACATAGCCTGCGTTATCGAAAGGATATTACAAGACGCTGAAAACACAGTGGTGTTTCCCAATAAAGAGATTTACAAGGACAAACATTTTGAGGACTTGTTAAAGTTAAATGAACTTCTAAAGCCTTTTTACAAAGAGTTTGGTGTAAAGATTTGCGAAGATGAACAGTTGTATATTTATTCCTTAGTAAAAAAGATGTAGCGTGATGAAAGCAGTGAAAAAACCTAGTTTCGTTGTTACGCTAAGTCTTATCATCCACACACGTATTTATGTATACCCTAGGGTATTGTGAATAATTGAAGGTTTTTGAGCAGTTTTAACGGAAGAAGCGCCCCTTGAAGATGTGTATATAATTTTTGCGATGTGTATAAAATGGAAAATTCCATAGTAATAAAGCCCAATAAACAAAGGTTTATGGGGCTTTATCTATTTTTAACTGTATGGCAT
>CAYYRM010000006.1:0-25731 GCA_964474005.1 uncultured Eubacteriales bacterium | reverse complement strand
GTAAGGGTTATATCACATAACAACTATAGTTTTTTTTATTTTTTTTTATAATATATGTTTAAAACCCTTATATTACTGTCAATAATACTGATTAACAAAGTTTGGTAATTTGAGGGGGATAAAAATGCTACAAAATATGAAGGTTACAGTCAGTGGAGTAGATACATATAATCTACCGGTTTTATCAGCTAAAAAAATGGAACAATTATTCAAAAAGAAAATTCAAGGGGACCATACCGCAAGGGAGACATTGATTAAAGGAAATCTTAGGCTTGTTTTAAGTGTCCTTAAGCAGTTTAAAAACCGTGGTGAAAATATCGATGATCTATTTCAAATAGGGTGTGTAGGTTTGCTAAAGGCAGTGGATAATTTCAACCCAGAATTGGGGGTAAGATTTTCAACCTATGCAGTCCCAATGATAATGGGTGAAATAAGAAGATATTTAAGGGATAATAACACCATAAGGGTAAGCAGATCAGTGAGAAGAATAGCCCATAAAGCCTTGCAAATAAGAGAAAAGCTAGCTAAGGATTTAGGGAGAGAGCCAACCATTAAAGAGTTAGCAGCTTCTTTGGAGCTTCCTGAGGAAGAAGTGGTTTTCGCTTTAGATGCTAATTACGAGCCAGTATCATTAAATGAGCCACTGTTTAGCGATAACCAAGACCCAGTTTACATTGAGGAGCAAGTTAAGGACAATGAAACAGATGAAAGTTGGTTACAAAAAATTCTATTAAAAGAGGCATTAGAAAAATTATCCCCTAGGGAAAAAGAAATACTTTCTAAACGCTTTTTTTCAGGAAAAACACAGGTTGAAGTAGCCAAGGAAATTGGTATATCACAAGCTCAAGTTTCAAGACTTGAAAAAGTGGCTTTAGATTTTATAAAAAACTATATAAGATAGGGAGAATGGGAAATATGGGGAAATTTAGGATTTTGATATTTATAATATGTTTAAGTTTTTTAGGAGTAGTTTCACAATCCGTTCAAGGTCAAGATATCCTGAGGATTCATATAATTGCAAACAGCAATAGTCCAAGTGATCAATTCATCAAGTATCAAGTAAGGGATTCACTGCTGGCAGAGTATAGCAAGGATTTCAGAAATATCAATACAACTGAAGATATTAACACCTTTTTGGATAAAAACTTAGGTGGTATGTTGGAAATGGCTAATCAAGTTTTGCAGGAAAATGGTTTTAGCTATACAGCCACAGGGGAAAAAGGTAGCTTTCAATTTCCCACTAGAAAATATCTAGATGTAATATATCCTAAAGGTGAATATGATGCAGTTAGAATAGTTTTAGGTGAAGGTAAAGGAGACAACTGGTGGTGTGTTATGTTCCCACCCCTATGTTTTGTTGGAGAAACTAAGAATATAGATAACACAAATGTGACCACCATAGATAACAGCGAAGTTGAAGAATCAGTGGAAATAGATTTTTTTGTGGTGAAAGGTGTAAAAAGGATACTCTCATGGGTAAAAGGCTTGTTTTAAGGGGGCGAAGGCCCCTTTTTTCTTTACATTAATTTTGACAACTTAAGGAAAATAGACTATAATATACTCGAGTGAATTACTCGGTTATTTTTTGGCTATTAAACAGAGTAATTTAGTAGGGATTAGGGAGGAAAAGTATGAAACTTTCAACTAAAGGCGAATATGGTGTAAGAGCCTTAGCTGTTTTAGCTTATCATTACGAAGAAGGTCCGATCCCTTTAAGATTCATAGCCAGTAAGGAACATCTATCAGAGCTATATTTAGAGCAACTCTTTAGGGATTTAAAAAAGGCAGAGCTGATTATAAGTGTCAGGGGGCCAAAGGGTGGGTATATGTTAGCGAAGGGTCCCAATGAAATAACTGTGGGTGATGCTGTAAGGGCCTTAGAGGGTCCATTAGGCCCAGTGGATTGTGTTCTTGAAAATAAAGGCAATGATGACTGCTGTAGCAAAGAGGGTAATTGTATTACAAAATTTGTTTGGGCCAAATTAAGGGATTCCATGGCAAAGGTATTGGATGATATAACTTTTGCAGATATTGTAAAGGATATAAAATAGTAAATCATTTTGAAAAGGAGTGCTTTTTACATGAGGAAGGTATATCTTGATCATGCAGCAACAACACCATTAAATCCAAAGGTATTAGAGGTAATGATGCCTTTTTTCACAGACCTTTACGGAAATCCATCAAGTATTCATCAATTCGGAAGAGAGGTTGCAATACATGTGGATAAGGCTCGGGAACAGGTGGCTAAAGCAATTAATGCTGCTTCACCCCAGGAAATATATTTTACCTCTGGAGGTACAGAGGCAGATAATTTAGCGATTTTTGGTGTGGTGGAGGCTTTGCAAAAAAAGGGAAAGCATATCATAACATCCGTAATAGAACACCATGCGGTTTTAGATACATGTGAGGCTTTGGAGAAAAAAGGCTATGAGGTAACTAAAGTCCCTGTTGATGAATACGGGGTTATAGATATAGAGTATCTAAAAAACTCAATTAAAGATGATACAATACTGATAACCTTGATGCATGCAAATAATGAGGTAGGAACCATTCAACCAATAAAAGAGATTGCACAAATAGCGAAAGAAAAAGGAATTTACGTACATACGGATGCTGTACAAACACTAGGGAATATTCCAGTGGATGTTCAAGATTTAGGTGTAGATTTAATGACTATTTCTTCACACAAAATCTACGGACCTAAAGGTGTAGGAGCTCTGTATGTAAAAAAAGGAACGAAAGTTAAAAGTCTTGTCTTTGGTGGTGGTCAGGAAAGAAAGATTCGCCCTGGTACAGAAAATGTTGCGGGGATAATAGGTTTTGGTGCTGCCGCCGAAATAGCAGTTCAAGAGTTAGGTCACAGTGAGGGTATTAGAAAACTTAGGGATAAATTGATTGAAGGTTTACTTACCATTGAGGATGTTAAGTTAAATGGACATCCTGAAAAAAGGCTACCAGGTAATGTCAATGTTTCCATAGAGTTTATTGAAGGGGAAGCATTGCTGCTAAGCCTTGACATGGAGGGGATCGCTGCATCCAGCGGGTCTGCCTGTACATCGGGATCTTTGGATCCATCCCATGTCTTAATGTCCATGGGTTTATCTCACCAGACGGCCCATGGCTCCCTGAGACTGACATTGGGTAAAGGAACAACCCAAGAAGACATTGATTACTGTCTTAAAGTAATACCTGAAGTGGTCCACAGGCTTAGAAGTATGTCACCATTAGGTAAGAATATGATGCCAGAGAGGAGTGATTGTCCATGTACTCAGAAAAAGTAATGGATCATTTTAAAAATCCAAGAAATGTAGGGGAGATTGACAAAGCAGATGGTGTAGGTGAAGTTGGGAATATAAAATGTGGTGATATTATGAGAATTTATTTACAGGTTGAAGAAGGTATCATCACAGATATTAAATTCCGCACCTTTGGCTGTGGAGCTGCAATAGCAACCAGCAGTGCAGTGACAGAAATGGCAAAGGGTAAGACCTTAGATGAGGCCTTAAAACTTACAAACCAAGCAGTGGCTGAAGAATTAGGTGGATTGCCACCACTAAAAATGCATTGCTCCAATCTAGCTGCGGATGCATTAAAGGCTGCCATTGAAGATTACAAGAAAAAACATAATCTATAGGAATAAACATTGAGTATAGGAACCATTGCCCATCATCCTACGTATTAAATACGCTAGGTGATGGGCTTTTTGCGTACAAAAATGGGTTAAGGCTTTGTATATTTCTTGAAAAAGTTTTTAGTACCAGTAATACATCATAAGAAAAAATTATATGCATATAAAAGGATTTTATTGATAAGGAGAGAATAAAATATTGTGAATAAATGAATTTGGTATAATGGCTATAATAGTTGTAAGTCATTCTAAATATATTTTTGCTAGGAGGAATCACAATGAGACAGTTAGACGCTAGGGGTTTAGCTTGCCCTGAGCCATTACTCATGTTTTCCAATGCTTACAAATCAGGTGGAGGCTTTGAGTTAGTTGTTGATACAGAGGTGGTAAAGGAAAATATAGTTCGATTGTGTAGTACTAAGGGTATAACGTACTCTATCACTGATGTAGATAATGGTTTTACCTTTAAAGTAGAGGAAAAATGAAAATCGTAATCACTTTTTTCACCACCTATTACAACCTTAAAGCCGAAGAAGTCTTACTTAAGGCGTCTGTGCCAATTAAAGTAAGGCCTGTACCTAGGGAAATCAGTTCTGACTGTGGATTAGCCATTGAAGGGAGATTGGAAGATAAAGAAAGGATTGAAGACATCCTTAAAAGAAGCAATGTGGAGTTTGAGGCAATACACATAATTAGTTAGGGGATAGTTACGTACTTTTGAAAATGTTTATCGACCTATGATGGTTATTGTTCATTAAGTTATCAAGAATTAAAAAAAAGCAGATTAACTAAATCTGCTTTTTTTTATCACATAGATTTTTTAGGGTAAAATAAAGGTTATAGACAGATAATAAATTACACTCTTAAGTTTGTGTAAATTGTAATAAAAGCTTTACATAAATATACCAAATATTGGAATGCGTTAATTGACTTTGAAGCATTATGTGATAGGATAAGGGTGGGGCAACTATAAAACGAATGGAGGAAATTTTTTAATGGGCGATATTGCTATTAAAGGATTGATTATTGGTGTAGTAGGAGGTTTGGCACTATTTATTTTTGGAATGCAGTTAATGGCAGAAGGCCTACAAAAGGCAGCTGGAGATAAATTAAGAAGGATACTTGAGGTATTAACAACAAATAGGTTTATGGCTGTTATAACAGGTATTGTTGTAACTGTACTTGTACAAAGTAGTAGTACCAGTACTGTAATGGTGGTGGGCTTTGTAAATGCAGGGCTTATGACATTGGCCCAAGCAGTAGGTACAATTTTTGGTGCAAATATTGGTACAACCATTACTGCTCAGCTTGTTTCTTTTAAGGGATTTAATGAATTGGCATTACCAGCAGTTGCAGTGGGAGTAATGTTTAGCTTCTTTGCCAAAAAGAAGGCTTATAAATATATAGGACAAGCAATTCTAGGGTTTGGTATTTTATTATTAGGTATGAATACCATGTCAGGTGCTTTAAGGGTTTTAAGGACGGCACCAGCATTTATAAATCTTTTGGCTTCATTTGGGCTTACACCTATTTTGGGTGTTTTAGCTGGAGCGTTATTTACAGTTTCTGTTCAAAGTAGTAGTGCAGCTACTGGTGTTATTATAGCAATGACCTTTGAGGGTATATTACCCCTAAATTCTGCCTTGGCATTGGTTTTAGGTACAAATATTGGTACCTGTATAACAGCAATGTTAGCTAGTATAAGAACAAACCTTACGGCCAGGAGAGCAGCGGTATCCCATGTATTGTTTAACTTAATTGGGGTTGCTTTATTTATGTTAATCCTAAAACCATTTACTAACTTCATAGAGATTATTACCCCTTTTGATCCAGATTTGAATCAGTTGGTGGCAAGGCAAGTTGCCAATGCCCATACAATATTTAATGTTACAAATACCTTGCTATTCATGCCATTTATAAATCAATTTGTAAAACTAATAACTAAACTAGTCCCTGGTGAAGAGATAATAATAGAACGTGGTGTTAAGTTTATAGATAGAAGGATGTTTAAAACCCCCGCTTTAGCCTTAGGTGCTGCGGAAAAGGAAGTAGCCAGGATGGGGGATATAGCCAATAACATGATAAATGACTCAATCAATATCCTCTTTGAGAACAGAAAGGATTTTATGAAGGATGTTGAACAAAGGGAACTAGTTGTTGATGAATTGGAAAAGGAAATAGCCATTTATTTATCAGAGCTTTCCAATAAAGGGTTAACAGGAAAAGACAGTGAACGACTTACTATGCTTTTACATGCCATAAACGATATTGAAAGAATAGGTGATCATGCTGAGAACATAGCAGAACTTTGCCTAGGTAAAATCGAAGATGACATACCTTTTTCTGATAAAGCTAGGGAAGAGTTAAGTACAATGCATGAAGCGGTTATGAAAATGACTACTAAAGCTATTCAGGCATTTAAAGAGAATAATCACAAATTAGCTAAGCAGGTAATAACTGAAGACGATATTGTGGATGATTTAGAAAAAAAATTGCGTAATAGGCATATTGAAAGAATCAATTTAGGTAAATGTCATCCAACGTCGGGGGTCATTTATTTAGATATAATCAGTAATTTTGAGAGAATAGGTGACCATGCGGTCAATATAGCCCAAATAGTTTTAGGAGAATATTAGAGTGTAAAAATCCCTGGGGAAGAATTTGCCTTAGGGATTATTTTTATTTTAAGATTATGTGTTTGACACATAAAAAGGGGTAAACTATAATTTAAAAAGGGGTGAATATATGAATTATAAGAAAATATTAGTTCTTATGTCCATCTTACTAATAATAGCGGTGTTTTTTGCTAATCATTTAAGTGAGAATAAATCCAAAACATCTACTTTAGAAGATAAAGGAGATCCCCTGCAAAAATCGAAAATTATTGAGCCAGCATTAGATTACGGTAACTACAATGAATTAGACCAAGAAGTTATTAGGGCCTTAGAGGGCACAGAAATCTATAGCACCTTTTATTTTGTAAGTAATCAAAATGACGCGTGTATAATTGTACTGGATACGCCCTTTGGATCAAAACAAGGAACCATAGATGTGTTGAATCACGATAGCAATGCACTGGTGAAAACATTGGTGGATTCTAGTATAGAAATTAAGAAAATAATCATTGATGCAGGAATTATAATAGACGGTTGTGACCATGGAGATGAGCAATGCTCAGGAAATACATTTATAAAGTTTTTTAGCAAGGAATTTCAAAACTCTAATGGAAAATATGAAGAAGTTAGGTACTTCTTTGAAGAAAGATATTTTGAGGGGGAGTAAAAATGTCAACAACAGAACAAGCCAAAGACATTTTGGCAAATAATGGGTATAAAGTAACAACCCAAAGGAAAAGAATTATTGAAATTCTATTGGACAACACAGACAGACATATGAGTGCTGAGGAAATTTATGAAATTATTAAGGGGGAAAGTTTGGATATTGGACTAGCCACTGTTTACAGGGCATTGGAGCTGTTTGAAGAACTTGGAATCGTTCATAAACTAAACTTTGGTGATGGAAGAAGTAGGTACGAGTTAAAAGAAGAAGAACATCATCACCATCATTTGGTATGTACTGGTTGCAACCAAGTTTTTGAAGTGGCAGAAGATTTATTAGACCAGCTGGAGGAAAAAATTGAAAAACAATATAGATTCAAAATATTAGGTCACCACTTAAAATTTCTTGGTTTATGTAAAGAATGTGATGATATAGAAAAGGAGAAAACAGATGAATAAAAGTAACATAATCAAAATCTTAGTCCTATCCATAATAATCTTACTTAGTTTTAATGTACAAGCCTTTGCCACAAATGACTTTGATGATAATCAAAATCCATATGATGATTATGATTATGAATTACCGCCTTCCACGATTTTAAAAGGTGTGGTCACCTATGTTGGCCCATTTATAGATGCCCCAGCAGATGAACTGTTTTTTTTAGGAAAGCAAGATTTTACAGTTAGAATCACCACCAGGGGTGAATACCATGGTATGGAGTTTCAGCTAGAAAATATTAAAATGGGACATCCCTTATACGACTTAGATTTGCGGGTGGGACAGAGAGTAATTTTATATTCGGAGCTTGAAGGTGAAGTAATTAGCAACATAGGTATTCAAAGCTATGCTAGGGATTATTATATTTATATTTTACTAGCTATTTTTGTAATAGTTTTATTGATATTTGGAGGGAAAAAAGGTTTACTGGCACTGGTTACTCTAATTATTATGGGGTTAGTAATTATATTTGCCTTATTACCTTTAGTACTAAGGGGATATAATCCGCTTATATTAGCTATTATTTTTTCAAGCCTTATCACAGTTGTTACACTTTTTATTGTAGGAGGAATAAGCAACAAGAGCTTTGCTGCCATATGTGGGGTCATAGGTGGTCTTGTGGTGGCAGGAATTTTAGCTTGGGTTTTTGGTAATGCAGCTTATTTGACTGGTTTTAGTTCAGAAGAGGCACAGATGCTAGCCTTTATCGATGACGGTAATATAATAGATGTTAGGGGTTTGTTATTTGCAGGTATTATTATTGGTACCCTTGGAGCGGTACTGGATGTTGGGATGTCCATAGCCTCTTCCATGACAGAAATAAAGGCATCAAACCCGAGTATTTCACCAACGGAGCTTTTTAAAACTGGAATGAATGTGGGTAGAGATATAATGGGTACAATGGTTAACACCCTTATACTAGCCTATACCGGCGGTTCTTTGCCACTACTTTTGATTTTTAGGGCATATGAAACCCCCTATGATAGAATAATAAATATGGATTTAATAGCCACTGAAGTGGTACGTTCTTTGGTGGGAAGTTTAGGGCTTATTGTGGCCATACCTTTAACAGCTTTCTTTTTCATATTACTAACCACAAGAAAAACACAAAGGTAGATGTACATGAAGAAAACAATTGTGCTAGAAGATAATGAAAAGGATATTTTAATTGCATCCCAGGCCTTAAAAAGTGGTAAAACCGTTGTTTTCCCAACGGAAACCGTTTATGGATTGGGGGCTAACGGACTTTGGGAAGAATCAGTTAAAAGTATATATAATGCCAAGGGTAGACCCAGTGATAATCCTTTAATTCTTCATATAGCAGATATAAGTTGGGTTAAAAAATTAACCAAAAGGGAGCCTTATCAGCTAAAAAGCCTTATAAATAATTTTTGGCCTGGGCCTCTAACCCTTGTGTTAGAGGCCAATACATCTATGATACCCAAAGTCACTTTAGGAGGGCTTGACACAGTGGCCATTAGGATGCCTGGACACCCATTGGCCCTAAAGCTTTTGGGGTATTGTGACTTGCCCATTGCTGCACCGTCTGCCAATAGCTCTGGTAGGCCTAGCCCAACAACCAGTGACCATGTTATTGAAGATTTAATGGGTAAGGTTGACTTTATAATAAATGGAGGAAAAACCCCCATCGGCATAGAATCTACGGTGGTAGACCTTACAGGAGAAAAGGCAAAAATATTAAGACCAGGGTCAGTAACCTTTGAAGAACTAAAAGAAGTTATAGAAATTGAACAGTTTACAGAGGAAAATTTCGGACCAGTTTTATCCCCTGGGGTTAAATATAGGCACTATCAACCCAAGGCACCCATGCAAGTTTTCTTGGGTAATGAAGAAATGGTAATAGATAAGATCAATGAAACCTTAGTTGGATTAAAAAGGGTTAATAAAAAAGTAGGGATACTGTCATTTCAAGAAAATATTCATTGTTTTAGTGAAGCTGACTATATTACATCCATGGGCCATGGAAAGGACTTGCAATCTGTGGCTAACACTTTGTATTCCGCCCTTAGGAGCTTTGATAGCCAAGATGTAGACATTATATTGTCCCAGGGTCTACAAAGACCCCAAGGGATTGGTATAGCCATATCCAACCGCCTCAATAAAGCTTGTGGGAATAATATAATCATCTGCTGAATACAGTATTTTTAAGGCTGTATTTAGGGGGATGGTTTTAATGGCCAAAAAAATGATCATCTATGTAAGTCACAAGGCCTTAAAGGCCATGGGAGCAATATTTTTTGCACTATTTTTCTTTCACTTCGTACAGAGGATTGATGTTCCCACCTATGAACCTGGTTTATATAACAAGCAGTTACTATCTTTGGTTCTAATTGGAGTGGCTTTGGGAACCGATGCATTTAGCCTATCTGTGGGCATTGGTATGAGAAGGGTCTGTGCCTATGACATTTTAAAAACCAGTATAGTTATAGGGATATTTCATGTTATTATGCCTTTAATAGGCATAGTTTTAGGGAACATCTTTGGTGAATATCTAGGGGTATATGCAAAGTACATTGGAAGTGTAATGATTATCTTTATAGGTGGAAATATGATATATGAGTCATTAAAGGGTAAAGATGAAGATTGTGAGCAAAGGCTAATGGGCTGGGGTCTTATTTTCTTAGCCATAAGTGTTAGTATAGACGCTTTAACCATAGGGTTTGGATTGGGTACATACGGTTTTTCGGTTCCACTGGTGGTGCTAATAATTGGTTTGTTTGGAGGATTTATGACTGCCATAGGATTAACCTTTGGGATGTACATAGGTGAATGGATTGGTGATAAATCAGAAATTGCTGGAGGGTTAGTTCTGATTTCTCTGGGTCTTAAAATGTTCTTTTAAGGAGTGATTATTTTGAAAGTACTTTTTGTCTGTACAGGAAATACATGTAGAAGTCCAATGGCTGAGGCCTATTTTAAAGAGAAGTTTAAAAATGGTGACATTATTTCTGCAGGTACTGATACACTAGATGGATTAGATGCCAGTATGCACTCTAAAGATGTTTTGTTAGAGGAAGGGATTGATATCAAAAATCATAAATCCCAACCAGTGACTGAGGAATTAGTACAATGGGCAGACTTAATTTTAACTATGACTTATTTACATAAAAGTAAAATCTTAGCCAGACACCCAGAAGCTAAAAATAAAACCTATACCATTAAAGAGTACTCCCAAAATGAGATGGGTAATACAGACATACTAGACCCCTTTGGTGGAGATAAAGAAATATATAAAGACACATATCAGGAGATAAAAAAGCATATTGACATTATCATAGAAAGAATTGAATCTAAAGGAAAATAGCCCTATAATGAGGGCTATTTTTAGATTATTCAATAATTTGCCATACTAAACAAATGCCGTAACAAAGGACTTTTTTAGTTATTTAGACTCATTTAGCAGGAAATTCATAGAAAAAATAGAATAATAGTAAGTACACCCAAAAAGGAGGAATGGTACATGAAAAAGTTTGGTCAGCTTATGGCAAAATGGGTTTATTCCATAAAAGAATTGTTTTTAAGCCTATTCTCTAGGAACAGTCTTAGAAAAAACAAGGCGACAAAATTTAGCTATTCACCTAAAAAGAAAAAAGGATTTGCCATAAAGGAGAAATTTCAGGGTTTTTCTTTTAAAAACCTTATCCCAAGAAAAATCAAATTAAAACAAGTTAACTTTAGAGGGCTAAATGCAAAAATTTTAGCCATCAGTGTAGGTGCGGTAACCATAACTGTACTATTGCTATTGGGGGTGTCATTGCCACTGGTTAGAACACACCTTACTGGTCAAGTTAATTCAAATCAGTTGGTAATGGTGGAAAGACTGGGGGATATGGTTGAAGACTCTTTAACTCAAATACGCAGGATAAGCAATACAATAGGAGAGATTCCAGACTTAAGGAGGGGAGACTTCCTTTCAGCCAGGGGATACCTCTTTAGCTATGCAAATAATGACAACAAGATTCAAAGGATAAGTGTTTATGATGTGGATGGTAATGAACATATAAGGACAACAGGACTTTTCGAGCAAAGGGTGGCTGAAGGTCAATGGTTTGATACTGCACTAAGTGGTAGACAGCATAACACAAATTTTTATGTGGGAAACAATGGACAACCCACAATAATTATAACCAGCCCTATTTTATCCCTTGTGAACAATGGACAAGTTGTCGGTGTTATTGAAGTGGAGTATAACCTAAGAAGCCTTTGGGATTATACAAATGCTTACATAATAGGGAGAACTGGTGGGGCTATGATATTAAATGAAAATGGTAGACCAGTTGCCCACAGGGATAATGCTTATGTATATAATCAAGTTAATATGGCTGAAGATTTGCCTTGGCAGGAAATGCTCAGTGAAGATAAGGGTAATATTGAGTTCACCCATGATAGCACTGACAACATAGCTGCATACGCAAAGGTTAAAGGTTCAGACTGGATTGTACTTATTTATCAGGGTAGAGATGAGGTTTTAGAGGGAATGGCACTAATTGTAAATAGAATAATTCGGTTTGCATTAATTTTACTGGTAATTGCCATTATAGTTTCACTACTTTTTGTTGTTAGGACCTTTAAACCATTAAAGCAACTAGACCTTGGTGCCAGGGCAATTGCCACAGGTGACTTAACCCAAAGTTTTAGCGTAAAATCTTCTGACGAAATAGGAGAATTGGCTAAATCCTTTGAAGCCATGTTAAAATCCCTTAAAGAAATAATAGGGAATTCATTGGCTTCAGCGGAGTATACGGAGTTAACAGCTAGGGAATTAAGTGTTGCTGCCAACGAAGCAGCAATGGCCTCCCAGCAAATTGCTTCAACGGTTGAGGAAGTTGCTAAAGGGGCAGAGGATCAGACCACAGCCAGTCAAAGGGTTGTGGATAAAATTAACAACGTGGCCGTACTGGCAAGGGAAATCGCCAATAGATCGATGATGGCCACAAAGCTCAATGAGGAAATGGTGGAAACAATAGATACTAATACAAAGACCATGGTAGAGCTAATCGGTGTTTTAAAGGAAATTGTGGATGGAAATGTTAAAGTTTCAACAAATATACAAGGTCTACAAAATGAGGCTCAAAGGATAGGAAAGATTATCACTGTTGTCACAGATATAGCAGGTCAAACTAATCTCTTGGCATTAAATGCAGCCATTGAGGCAGCTAGGGCAGGGGAAGCCGGGAGAGGTTTTGCTGTTGTTGCCGAAGAGGTTCGTAAATTATCGGAGGAAACTTCAAATGCGGCAACTGAAATTAAAAAAATCATACAGAGCATACAAGGCCAGGTATCTGACACCGCAGACGAGGTGAATACTCAATCTACCAAGGCCCAAGGCCAATTGGCATTGATTGATTCGGCCCACAAGGCTTTAGAAACCATAGCTTACACATCAAAATCAACCCTAAAGGCAATTGCAGATATCAATACCCAAGCCCAACAACAAGCCCAAGAGGTTAAAGAAGTAGTTGAAGATGCAAAAAAAGTTGCCTATGTGGCTGAACAAACATCTGCATCCAGTGAAGAAGTTGCGGCAACAACGGAACAACAAACTGCAAGCTTACAAGAAATAACAGCGGCCACACAATCAATGGCACAAATAGCATCTGAGCTTAAGGATTTAGTTAATAAGTTTCAGATTTAATGTGAAATATATAAATAACTAAAATAAAAGGACAGACAATAAATATAGTCTGTCTTTTTTGTGGAAAATCTTTTTTAAAATTATTCTGTATGTGATAATATTAAATAGTAAAAACAGTTAAAATTTTAGGAGGGCATAATATGAAAGTAGCTTTAGCCAGTGATCATGGGGGGTTCAAGCTTAAAAGTGAAATTAAAGCTTATTTAGATGAATTGGGTATTAAAAACCAAGATTTTGGGTGTAAGGACAGTGAAAGTGTTGATTACCCAGAATACGCGGCTTTGGCAGCGAAAGCTGTGGTGGCAGGTGATTTTACCTATGCAATTATTACCTGCGGCACAGGTATAGGTGTAGCAATTGCAGCTAATAAAATCAAAGGAATAAGGGCTGCAAATTGCCACGATTGTTTTTCAGCAAAGGCCACTAGGGAACATAATGATGCAAATGTACTGACCTTAGGAGAAAGGGTGGTAGGTCCTGGCCTTGCCAAGATGATAGTTAAAACTTTTTTAGATACTCCCTTTGAAGGTGGAAGGCATCAAAGACGAATAAACCAAATAAGTGAAATTGAGTTGAATTAATATGATAGGTCAACAATTAACGGAAATCCTTGATGAATTTCAAAGTTATGCCAATCTAAATAAGGGAGATATTCTAGTTATTGGATGTAGTACCAGTGAGGTAATTGGAAAGAGAATAGGGACATCATCCAGTGAAGAAGTGGCTAGTGAGATAATTAATGTTTTACTTCAAAAATCAAAGGAGTACCAATTTTCGCTGGCAATACAATGTTGCGAACATTTAAACCGTGCATTGGTAATAGAAAAGGATACAATGGAAGAAAATAATCTTGAAGAGGTCAGTGTTATCCCACACCCCAAGGCTGGTGGAGCATTGGCTTCAAAGGCCATGGAATATTTTAAGGACCCTGTGGTTGTGGAAAATATAATGTCTAAGGCAAAGGGGGGTATAGATATAGGTAGCACTTTGATAGGCATGCATTTAAGGCATGTGGCGGTACCCCTACGTTTTAAAAATAAATACATAGGTGAAGCATATGTTACAGGAGCTAAAACGCGACCCAAATTAATTGGTGGAGAGCGTGCTTATTACAAAAGGGAAGGGAGTTAATTATTATGGAAAATTTAAAAAAGGTAGACCCTAAAGTTTATGAGGCAATTGTTTTAGAGGCCAATAGACAACGTGACAAAATTGAGTTGATAGCTTCGGAAAACTTCGTAAGTGAAGCAGTATTAGAGGCACAGGGTTCAGTTTTAACAAACAAATATGCTGAAGGTTACCCTAACAAGAGATATTATGGTGGATGTGAGTATGTGGATATTGTGGAGCAATTGGCCATTGAAAGGGCAAAGGAATTGTTTGGTGCAGACCATGCCAATGTTCAACCACATTCTGGGGCCTCAGCCAATATGGCCGTATACTTCGCCATTTTAAAACCCGGGGACAATGTTTTGGGAATGAATTTATCCCATGGAGGACATTTAACCCATGGATCACCCGTGAACATATCAGGAGTTTACTACAATTTTCATCCCTATGGTGTGGACCCAGAAACGGGTAAAATTGATTATGAAATTGTAAGGGAATTAGCACAAAAAATTAAACCTAAACTCATCGTGGCAGGGGCCAGTGCTTATCCCCATAATTTAGACTTCTCCAAGTTTAAAGAGATAGCCGATGAGGTGGGGGCTTACCTCATGGTGGATATGGCTCACATCGCGGGGTTAGTGGCCACAGGTCTACACCCAAGCCCAGTACCCCATGCAGATTTTGTTACGACCACAACCCATAAAACCTTAAGGGGTCCAAGGGGCGGAATGATACTGTGTAAAGAAGAACATAAAAAACTTATAGATAAAGCTATCTTCCCAGGCCTTCAAGGTGGCCCCCTGATGCATGTAATTGCTGCAAAGGCAGTGGCATTCAAAGAAGCAATGGAACCTTCTTTTAAAGGCTATACCAACCAGATTGTTTTAAATGCCAAGGCCCTTGCAAAAGGATTAATGGACAGAGGGATTACTTTGGTGGGTAACGGTACAGACACCCACAAAATGTTACTGGATTTAAGGAACTTGGGGATAACTGGAAAATATGCGGAACATATTTTAGATGAAGTTGGTATAACAGTGAATAAGAATACCATTCCCTTTGACCCTGAAAGTCCCTTTGTCACCAGTGGTATCAGAATAGGTACACCAGCTGTTACCACCAGAGGTTTCAAAGAACAAGAGATGGAGGAAATCGCTGACATAATTGTAAACATACTTAAATCCAAAGAAGATAAGGAAATTCTAGACCAATGCAAAAAAAGAGTAGAAACCCTTTGCAAAAACTTCCCTTTGTATTAAAATAATATAGGTCGTTTAAAAAATATACCAAGGAGGTAATTGGATGGGAAAAGTTAAGGTTTTAGATCACCCATTGATCCAACATAAACTTACATTTATAAGGGATAAAAACACAGGGGCAAAAGAGTTTAGGGAATTGGTGGAGGAAGTATCATTGCTTTTGGCATATGAAGTGACAAGGGATCTTCCCCTACAAGATGTTGAAATAGAAACACCTGTATGTAAGGCAACAACAAAGGCTCTTTCAGGTAAAAAGATAGGTGTTATTCCTATTCTTAGAGCAGGTTTGGGTATGGTAGAAGGAATATTAAAACTTATCCCAGCGGCAAAGGTAGGACATATTGGTGTATATAGGGATCCTGAGACCCTGCAGCCAGTGGAGTATTATTGTAAAACACCAACTGACATACCAGAAAGGGACCTTATAGTGGTTGATCCTATGTTAGCCACAGGGGGATCAGCCAATGCTTCCATAAAGTTTCTTAAGGATAGGGGAGCTCAAAACATTAAACTAATGTGTCTAATAGCTGCCCCTGAGGGTGTTGAAGCTGTTCAAAAAGCCCATCCAGACGTGGATATTTTCGTGGCTTCCGTTGATGAAAAACTAAATGACCATGGCTATATAGTACCTGGCCTAGGTGATGCAGGTGACAGACTTTTTGGAACAAAATAGTGTAAAAAGGCCCAGTTGGGACCAATACTTTATGGAAATAACACAGGTTGTGGCTAAAAGATCGACATGCTTAAGAAGACAGGTGGGCGCCATATTAGTTAAAGATAAAAGAATACTAAGCAGTGGTTATAATGGAGCACCTAGTAATCTAGAACACTGTAGTGAAGTGGGATGTTTAAGACAAAAACTAAACATCCCCTCGGGTGAGCGACATGAATTGTGCAGGGGTTTACATGCTGAACAAAATGCCATAGTTCATGCAGCCATGCATGGGATATCCATCAAAGAATCCACAATGTATATAACAAACCAACCCTGTGTTTTATGTGCTAAAATGATAATAAATGGTGGTATAGATCGTATTGTATTTTTAGAGGGTTATCCTGACAAACTCAGTGAGGATATGTTAAAACAAGGAAATGTGGATATAATAAAGCTTTAACCTAATTTAGAGACCAAAGGATACGCATGTTTAGGAACGTAACCACAACATAGAACCGTGGGACACACGGGATAGCTCGCTTATGCTGCGGCCATTAGGCTACTTAAACATCATTATAGCTCAAAACTATAATGATGTTTTTTATAAGAAGGTGAAATATGAAGAAATTATCATTAAAAAGATGGCATGTTTTAGTTGCCGTTTCCATAGGAGTAATAGTAAACATCTACATATTGTTAAAGGACTTTGATGGTACAACCATTGATAGCCTTACTGCCATTGATAAAGAACTAGTAATGAGTCTTTTACTAATTCTGATTTTAAGCTGGTTAATAGAAGGCTTTAGATTAAAATGGATATCAGATCAACTGGGACTTTTCTTATCCCTTAAAGACGCTATAAAGCTTCATTTAGTTACGGTTTTTGGAGCTTTTTCCACACCCTTAGGTAGTGGTGAAATTCCAATGTTCATGTACTGGGGTGTGAAAAAAGGAAAGGAAATGCAAAAGTGGAGTGCCTTTGCTATATTGAGACTTCTGTTCACAAAAATGGTCTTTCTAATTTTAATCCTACTAAACTATTTCCTCTATAGAGGGAGCAGGGATTGGGGGACTTTAGAGCAAAGTGCATTTATCACCGTCAGCCTGGTAATCCTTGTAACATCCCTTATTTATGTGGGGGTAATATTTAATTTCAAAACCTTCAGTAAGGTTTTAAAATTTCTACCCGAAGAACTTATTGATGAAAATGTTGTTCTAGGAAAAGAGATTAAAAGGATTTTATTTAATAAACCCTTGGTACCTTTTATATTGACCCTATTATATTGGGCTACTTTCTTTTTCCCAGCTGTTTTATTATCACATAGACTTGGTTTAGATTTAGACCTATTACAGGTATTTTTTAAACAGGTTACCGTTTATTTAACCATACCCCTTTCACCTCTTCCTGGGGGAGCTGGTGTTGTGGAAATTCTGTATTACAGCATTTTTTCAGGTATTTTGGGCAGTGGGCAAATAGCAGTATTTATTCTACTGATTAGGATCATAAATTTTTATCTACCCTTACTTTTAGGAGCAATCATTGCCATAAAAGATAGTAAGCTTATTTAGGTATAAAAGCAGGATTTATTGTGTAGGTGCAGAATAAGGTAATAAAACCATGAATTTAAAGGTGATGAACATGAATGATCAATTGATATTTGCCTTAGACATAGGAACTAGGACAGTGGTGGGCCTAATTTGTAAACAAACAGATGATAAGCTTGAGGTTTTGGCACATCATGTGGAAGTTCACAAGGATAGGGCAATGAAAGATGGGCAAATCCATGATGTGGGTCAAGTTGCCCATGTGGTCAATAAAGTTAAAGAAAATCTTGAAAAAAAAGTTAACACCCAATTAAAAAGTGCATCCATAGCTGCGGCGGGTCGAACCTTAAGAACCATAAAGGGCTCTGCATACCAGGATCTAAGTGAAACCAATATGCTCACACCAAACCTCATTCAAAATGTGGAGCTTAGCGCATTGGCGAAATGTAAGGAAGAAACATTGAAATTATACCCCGATGAGGCTTTGTATTGTGTGGGATTTAGTGTCCTATCAAAAAAGCTAAATGGATACAATATTGACACCCTTGAAGGCCAAAAGGGTGGGTTTGTGGAGATTGAAATCATTGCAACCTTTCTTCCCAACATAGTTGTGGATAGTCTTTTTGAGGTGCTAAAAAGGGTTAACTTACAAATAGAATCCTTAACTTTAGAACCAATTGCAGCCATCGAGGTAGCTATACCCCCTAGATTTAGGATGTTAAATCTGGCCTTGGTGGATATAGGTGCAGGAACTTCGGATATAGCCATATCGAAGTCAGGAACAATCATAGGTTATGGTATGGTGCAAAAGGCTGGAGATAAAATTACTGAGGCCTTGGCTGAACATTATTTAATAGATTTTGAAACCGCCGAAGAGGTAAAAATTGCTTTTAGCTCCAGTGATAATGTGGAATTTACAGATATTTTAGGAATAAAGAGGCAGATTACCTTAGATGAATTTAATAATGCCATTATCGGAGCCGTTGAGGAAACTGTAGATGCCATAGCAAGTGAAATAATGTCACTTAACGGTAAAACCCCAGGTGCAATTTTCTGTGTGGGTGGGGGTAGCCAGGTGGAGCTTATTAGGATTAAGTTGGCTGAAAAGCTTGACATGCCACTGGAACGGGTGGCCGTAAGGGAAAGGGATACCCTAGAGAACATAAAATTCAATTCAAAGCAGCTCAAAGGACCTGAGGTTGTCACTCCCCTGGGAATAGCTGTAACCACAAGGAAAAAATCATATCACCATTTTGTTAAGGTATATGTAAACGAAAAGGAAGTTACTATCTTTAACGCAAAGAAAACCACCGTTGCCCAAGGACTTTTTTCTGCTGGGGTGAAGGTGGAGGAAATATTAAAGGGTACAGTATCCAAGGACTTCATATATAGAATTCAAGGTGATGAAATAGTTATTAAAGGTTCTAAGGGCTACCCAGGCGAGATTTTCTTAAATAATAAAAAGGCAAGCTTAGAAGAATCCATAAAAGAAGGGGATAAAATAACCGTAAAATTTCCCACTCAGCCTAAAAGTATTACCTTAAACATTAAAGAGGTCATTAAACACTACAAAAGGCAACTAATGATAAATGGACGCAGTGTAGAACTTCTAAAAAAAATATATGTTAATAATATTGAGGTGACAGAAGGATATATATTAGAAAATGGCGATGATATCCAGCTGGAATATATAACCTATTTGCAAGAACTCCTTTTAGGGGAAAATCTCAATGATTACCAAATATTAATTGATGGGAAGCCCGAGGAGGGAAATCCAATAATACTTGGTGCCAGCGTAATTGAGTACACACCTAAAGGTGAAGGGATAAACCTTCATAATGTGATACAAACTCCTAAAAGAAAAATAATGGATAACACAATATATGTTAAAGCCAACGAACAAGTCGTGGTGATAGAAAAAGAAAAGCCAGTATTGGTTGATGTATTTGATAAAATTTCCTTTGATATAACAAAACCTAAGGGGACCCTAATAATTAAAAAGAACGGCCTTGATTCAGGTTTTTCTGACCCTGTAAAGGACGGGGATGAAATAAAAATATATTGGAGTGAGGTGGGGTACGATGGATAAAGCTATGATAAGACTGAGAATAGGTCAACATGATGCTCACTATGGTGGTGGATTAGTTGATGGAGCAAAAATGCTTCAATTATTTGGTGATGTGGCCACAGAACTTTTAATAAGGCACGATGGTGATGAAGGCTTGTTTGTGGCATATGATCAAGTGGAATTCAAAGCACCAGTTTTTGCTGGGGATTATATCGAGGCTGTTGGTGAAATAGTATCTGTGGGTAAAACCTCAAGAAAAATGGTATTTGAGGCTAGAAAAGTCATAAGACCATTAGAGGGTGGACAGCCATCCCAGGCAGAAGTATTGTCAGATCCCATTGTGGTTTGTAAGGCTTCTGGAACCTGTGTTGTACCTTTGGAAAAACAAAGGTTTAGGAGGGACTAATAAAATGGAGCCTTTAATTATTACTGCGGCGTTGACAGGGGCAGAAACCACCAAAGAGCAAAATCCTAATTTACCCATTACTCCTGAAGAAATAGCTGAATCTGCCTTTGAGTGCTATAAGGCTGGGGCATCCATAGTTCATATTCATGTTAGGGATAAAGAAGGTAAACCCACTCAATCGGTGGATGTATTTAGGGAAACCATGGAATTGATTAAAAAAAAGTGTGATGTAATCATTCAAGTCACCACTGGAGGTGCGGTGGGAACCCCAGCGAAAGAAAGGATGGCCCCCTTAGAGTTAAAACCAGAAATGGCCACTTTAACAACAGGTACCGTTAATTTTGGAGATGATGTGTTTTATAACTCTCCAGAATATATAAAGATCTTCGCCCAAAGGATGAAAGAGTTAAATGTTAAGCCGGAAATTGAAGTCTTTGAAAGTGGGATGATTGATAATGCCATAAGGCTAGCTAAAGAGGGTTTAATTGAAGCTCCCATACACTTTGATTTTGTTTTAGGTGTACCAGGTGCGATGACTGGAGGTATCGAGGAGCTTTTGTATTTATCTAAAAGGTTACCTCAAGGCTCCACATGGACTGTGGCAGGGATAGGCCGTTTTGAGCTTCCCTTAGCTACCCATGCAATTTTGATGGGTGGAAATGTAAGGGTTGGCTTTGAGGACAATATTTTTTACGAAAAGGGAGTATTAGCCAAGTCAAATGCACAACTGGTGGAAAGAATAGCCAAAATTGCAAAGCTATTAGGAAGGCCAGTGGCAGATGTTGATACTGCAAGAAAAATCCTGGGAATAAAAAAATAAGAGCCACAGGCTCTTTTTTTTGATTAATAGGGCAGAGTAGGAAACCTAAGGTTTCTGAGTAGGAGCCTTACAGGCTCTGAGTAGGGGCTTGCGCCCTGAGTAGGAAACCTAAGGTTTCTGAGTAGGAGCCTTTCAAGGCTCTGAGTAGGGGCTTGCGCCCTGAGTAGGAAACCTAAGGTTTCTGAGGAAATATGATTTATGTAAAGTCCAAATCTGTTGGTAAAAAGGTTTAAATGTTCGTATGATCTTTGTTTTTATTATAGTGTATTTTAGTGTGGATAAAGACCCTAACACTAACTTTCACTAAAAAGCTTTCACTATTTAAAATCTTAGAGATTATCATTACAAATTTTTTTTATTTTCTTTACTGCAAGCTACTCTAGATACACTAAACATATCCATGGCTATAATATTGATAGTAAATAAAAACCCACCAATAAAAGTTGATCAACAAAACCAGCCTAGGCACCGTGGTATCTGTGGAGGCTTTCATATCAGCTCAAGCTCAGTGGTGTCCGTGTTACCATAAAAAAACTCCACACACCAAAACCGCCCAAGCTAAAGCATGGGCTACGATGAGCATAGGAGAATACACCAAAGCCCCAGATGGTTATCAAAGTGGTGCCCCTACTTCAGTTCTTACATGGTGGTGGTAAGTGGTGTAAGTGGTGGTGAATTTAGGTCTTTAAATTATTTAGCCACGATTTTCTAAGAAGTTGTTAAAGTGTAAAAAATATGATAAAATGTCGTATTAATGACTGACTAAATTTCGACGGAAAGTGAAATAATTATTTTACTGTCAAAAAATTGTCATTTATTTTATTATATTGTATAATTATGGGGTGATGTTTTTTGCAGAAAAAAGACTTGCTGGAAGTAGTTAAATATCTTTCTTTAGTAACTTACATAGGAGTATTAATGACAGCAAGTATAATGATAGGATATTATATAGGTAATTACCTTCACAAGCTAACTGGTAATTTACTTTTTTTAATCATCTTTATTTTTTTAGGTATAGCTTCAGGATTTTGGTCAGTTTACAAACTTATTAGTAAGATGTTCTAAACAATGGGAGGTGGCATAAATGCTACCAGAAGAAGCACAAAATCATTTTATCAAGGTTATAAAAAGGGTATCTATAATAATTACTTTTTTAGGGACATCTGCCCTTATTTTTAGGAATTTTACTGTATTTTGGGGCATTATAATAGGTGGGGTAATGGCAATTATTAACTTTAGGCTTATAGCCATATCCACTGTTCAGATTTTAGAATTAAGTGATCCAACCCAAGCAAAGGAAAAGGCAATTGTTAAATACATAATACGAGCCATTTTAACAATCGGAGTAATGTATGTTGCATTTACAAACCATAATATCAACTTTGCTGCTTTAGCGGTTGGTCTTTTATTGGTAAAATACGTTATTTTGTTTGATGCAGTTATTACCAGCGGTAAAACTGGTATGCAAGACTTTTTCAAAAATCTAAAACTAAAGTATGAGAGGGGGGAAAATAATGGGTAATATGCAACGCCTCCTTGAAGGACCCCAGCCAGTTTTTGAAATCTTCGGAATCACAATTGACCAAACGGTTTTTGCCATGATGATAGTTTCTGCAGTGCTAATTATAATAGCTTTATACTTAAGAAGTAGTTTGAAATCAGAAGTGCCCACAGGGGCACAAAACGTTGCTGAATTCTTAGTAGAAACAATAAATGGTTTCGTCACATCCACCATGGGTGATGACAAAAAGGGTTTTGCACCCTATATGGGGACACTTTTGCTATTTATTGGGCTATCCAACATTTCTGGTATATTTGGCTTAAGACCCCCCACAGCAGATATAAACGTCACAGCAACATTAGCAGTACTCACTTTTTTACAAATTCACTATTTTGGATTGCGTAAAAAAGGTTTTGGTCACATAAAGGGTATGGCAGAACCATTTATTTTGTTTTTACCACTTAACATCATTGGTGAATTGGCAAAACCAGTATCCTTGGCATTTCGTTTATTTGGTAACATTTTCGCTGGTTCTGTAATATTAGCAATGATTTATGGAGCCTTTGCACTATTTGTACCAATAGTTCCACATATGTATTTTGATTTATTCGCAGGTTTACTCCAAAGCTTTATCTTTGTTATGCTTACAATGGTATTTATTACTTTAGCAATGGAATAAAAATAAACCCTTGAAAGGAGGGGAAACAAAATGGAGCACTCTTTATTTACTGTAGCAGCTTTTGCAGCTCTAGGTGCAGGTATAGCTATGATCGCCGGTATTGGACCTGGTATCGCTCAGGGTTATGCAGCTGGTAAAGGTGTGGAGGCAGTAGGTCGTCAACCAGAAGCAAGGGGACCTATTACATTAACAATGCTTTTAGGACAAGCGGTTGCTGAGACCACTGGTATCTATGCATTCGTTATTGCTTTCATCCTTATCGGTATCGTTAACCAAATTATTTAGTATGTTAGGTAAAAAGGGGAATCGGGGAAACCTCTATTTCCCCTTTCTTATACCTAAAACAATTTTAATTAAGTTATAAAAACTTTCATATATAAATCACCTTCAGTGAAAGGAGGGCTAACTTTGTTAGAGTCAAAATTAGCAGTAATTTTATTTACCCTAGCTAATATTATAGGTCTATTCTTAATTCTTAGATGGCTACTATTTAAACCAGTTACAGAGATTTTAGATAAAAGAACAGAAAAAATCAGATCAGAGTTAGATATAACTAAAAACAATAAAGAAGAATCTGAAAGACTTAGGAATGAACTAAATGAAAGATTGGACAATGCTAAAAACGAGGCAAAGGGTATCATTGAAAATGCCATCGCCAAAGGACAAGAAGCAAGGGAAGAAATAGTTCAAGAGGCAAGACAAGAGGCCGAAAAGATTATCCAAAGGGCAAAAAATGAGATAGAGCTTGAAAGAAATAAGGCCATTGCTCAACTTAAAGAAGAGGTGGCTGTATTGTCTGCACTAATTGCAACTAAGGTTGTAGGTGATACCATAAGCCCCAAAAGGAGTGCAGAGCTCATTGATGGCGTAATCGAAGGGATGGGAGAAACATATGAGAAGTACCATCGCTAAAAGATATGCCAAGGGGTTATTCGATGTGGCTGGAAATAATGGCCTTATAGACCAAATATCCGCCGATTGTCTAGGAATTTTGAAATCCTTTGAGGAAAACCCTGATTTAAATATCTTTTTACAAAACCCTAAAATCCCTAAAGCTGAAAAACAAAGTATATTGGAAAATGCCTTAAAATCTAAGGTAAATCGATATACATATGATTTTATTTCCCTATTAGTGGATAAAGGTCGTATCCAGCATTTAAAGGATTGTTTAGAATTCTTTATAGTATTATCAGATGAAGCCAAAGGGATTATGGATGTAGAAGTGACATCCGCCATTTTATTAGATGAAGGGCAGCTTAATAAGCTTAAGAATAGGTTAGAGGAAAGCACTAAAAAGCAAATCAATATAAACAATCTGGTTAACCCTGATATACTAGGGGGATTAGTGATAAAAATTGGCAATAAAGTTATGGATGGTAGTATCCAAAACCAGATTCTTAAATTAAAGGAATCCCTTTTAAAAGCACAAGTTATGGAAGTTGAGGTGAGGGAATAATGAACATGAACTTAAGACCTGAAGAAATAAGTTCAGTTATTAAAAAGCAAATTGAAGGCTACCAATCACGCCTTGAGGTGGTGGACACAGGTACTGTTATCCAAGTGGGTGATGGTATAGCAAGGATTCACGGGCTTGACCAAGCCATGTCTGGTGAGCTACTGGAATTCCCCGGTGATGTATATGGTATGGCATTAAACCTAGAAGAAGACAATGTAGGTGCCATTATCTTAGGTCCATACACAGGTATTAAAGAAGGGGACACAGTTAAAAGAACTAAGCGTATAGTTGAGGTTCCCGTGGGAGACAAGCTTATTGGTAGAATTGTAAACCCATTGGGACAACCCTTAGATGGTAAAGGTGCCATTGAAACCAGTACATACCGCGAAGTGGAAAGAAAAGCCCCTGGGGTTATGGCTAGGAAAAGTGTACATGAACCATTACAAACAGGGCTTAAAGCCATTGACTCCATGGTTCCAATAGGAAGAGGACAAAGGGAGTTAATAATCGGTGACAGAGGTACAGGTAAAACAGCCATAGCCGTTGATACCATCTTAAACCAAAAGGATACAGGAGTTATTTGTATCTATGTGGCAATCGGTCAGAAAAACTCCACCGTGGCTGGTGTTGTTAAAAGGCTTGAAGAGGCAGGAGCCATGGACTATACCATAGTTGTGGCGGCAACTGCCAGTGAGCCAGCACCCCTATTATATCTAGCGCCCTATGCTGGTACAGCCATTGGTGAAGAATTCATGCATAATGGCAAACATGTCTTAATCATCTATGATGATTTATCTAAACATGCAGCCAGCTATAGAGAACTTTCACTACTCCTTAGAAGACCTCCAGGTCGTGAGGCATACCCTGGAGATGTTTTCTACCTACATTCAAGGCTTTTAGAAAGAGCTGCTAAGCTCAATGATGAACTAGGTGGGGGGTCAATTACTGCCCTTCCTATTATAGAAACCCAAGCTGGTGACGTATCAGCTTATATCCCAACAAATGTAATTTCAATTACTGATGGGCAGATATTCCTTGAAGGCGATCTTTTCTTTGCTGGTATCAGACCTGCAATTAACGTAGGTTTGTCAGTATCAAGGGTTGGAGGATCTGCACAAATTAAAGCCATGAAGCAAATTGCAGGTACATTGCGTCTGTAGTTAGCACAATA
>CAYYRM010000005.1:0-27097 GCA_964474005.1 uncultured Eubacteriales bacterium | reverse complement strand
AACGTCCCCTTGTCCAATTTTAAATTTTTATGAACACATTAAGATAAAAGCCCATATTGTATAATATAAATTGATAATCATTGAGAATGATATTCAATTTCAATACCATGTAAGGAGACGATACAAAATGTGTGGAATAACTGGATGGATAAACTTAAAAGATGGTATTTACCAAAACCCAGAAATAATTGAAAACATGACAAAAACATTGAGTAAAAGAGGCCCTGATGAAGAGGGATTTTATATAGATGAAAAAGTACACTTTGGTCACAGAAGGCTTACGGTTGTAGACCCCACAGGGGGAAGACAACCAATGATAAAAAAATACGGTGACAAAAGCTATACCATAGTATACAATGGGGAATTATACAACACTGAGGATATACGTCAAAAGTTACTGACAAAAGGTCATAAATTTGAATCATACTCTGACACCGAGGTGCTGTTGACCTCCTATATTCAATGGGGTGAAGATTGTGTCCATGAATTTAACGGTATTTTTGCCTTTGCCATTTGGGACCAAGCCCAACAAAAGCTTTTTATGGCAAGGGACCCATTAGGTGTAAAGCCATTATTTTACAGCAAACTAGGAAACGACTTTCTCTTCGCCTCAGAAATTAAAGCACTTCTTTCACATCCCAAATCAAACACAGTTATAGACCATAATGGACTATGTGAAATTTTTGGTTTAGGGCCTGCAAGATCATTGGGTAGTGGAGTATTTAAAGATATTTCAGAACTCCCTCCCTCCCATCTTCTAACTATACAAAATGAAAATATGAAAATAAGGGAATACTGGAAGTTAGAAGCAAAAGAGCACACCCAAGGCTTAGAAGAAACCAGTGAAAAAGTTAGAGAACTATTTTTAGATGCTGTCACTAGACAGCTAGTATCTGATGTACCCGTTTGTACCTTCCTATCTGGTGGATTGGATTCAAGCGCCATTTCCGTTGTGGCAGCAAAGGAATTTGCAGCCAAAGGGCAACCTTTAAAAACCTTTTCTATAGATTATCAAGATAATGAAAAATACTTTAAATCAAGCATATATCAACCTAACTCCGATGGTCATTATGCTCAGCTAATGTCAGAATTTATCAGTAGCGAGCATTATAATATAGTGTTGACCCAAAATGATTTGGTTAGGGCATTGACAGATGCCATAAAGGCCAATGATCTTCCAGGCATGGCAGATATAGACTCCTCCCTCCACCTTTTCAGTCACCAAGTAAGAAAACATGCCACTGTGGCATTATCTGGTGAATGTGCAGATGAAATATTTGGAGGCTATCCTTGGTACACTAATAAAGACATGCAAAACACAGGGACATTTCCATGGTCCCCTGCCATTAAAGAAAGAAAAGGAATTTTGTCCAAGAACCTATCAAATCTACCCATAGAGGATTATATAAATGATAAGTATACAGAAACTATTGGCGAGGCTCCAAAGTTAAAAGGAGAATCCAAAGAAAATTCTAGATTACGTGAAATTTTTTATTTAAATTTGAAATGGTTTATGGTAACCTTATTAAATAGAAAAGATAGGATGACAATGGCAAATAGCCTAGAGGTCAGGGTCCCCTTTGCAGATTATCGCTTAGTAGAATACTGCTATAATATACCCCAAGCAATGAAGTTTGCTGACAATCGTGAAAAGGGATTATTACGAAGAGCCCTTAAAGGTTTACTACCCCATGAAATAATCGAAAGAAAGAAAAGCCCCTATCCTAAAACCTTTCATCCCCAATATACAAAATTAGTTCAACAATGGATGAATAGGATTTTAGAGGATAAACAATCACCTATATTGGAACTTATTGATATCAATCAAGTAAAAGAGCTTGTTAGTACAGGTGGGGAATCATTCACTAGACCATGGTATGGTCAGTTAATGACAGGACCCCAGCTAATAGCTTACTTGATACAATTAGATTTATGGATGAGGGAATACAAAGTCACTATTAAATAGCTTGAGTTATGTAAACCTCCCTAATAAACAAAAGGAGATGAAGAAAATGAATGATTTGATTTATTTTATTACCCCCGATACCCATAATAGTCCCTCAAACCTGAAGGCTTTATTGGTTAACCACCCAGAAATAAAGTTTGTTTCTTTAATGGGTGTGGATTTAGGTGGAAATGCCACCGATGAGAAAATTCCAGTTAGTTTATTTTTAGAAGACATCGAAGGATTTTTGCAATCTGGAGTTCAAACAGATGGTTCGTCTGTGGTACTTCCAGGGATAGCTACTTTAAATAATGCAAAGGTCGATATCCTTCCTGATACAAAAGTAAACTGGTTTGTGGACTATAACTACAGCTTCTTTGATGAAAACCATAAACCTGTGGGTACCCTAAAAATCCCTGCTTTCCTAACCCACAATGGTAAATTTGTAGACTCCAGATCAATACTGGTTAATGCCACAGAAAAGTTTGAGAAAACCATCTTAGAAGTATTAAAAAATAATCCTGCCATCCTTGAGAATATAGGGATAAATAGCTTTGAAGATATAGAAAAAGTAAACTTCACTTCAGCCACTGAGCTAGAGTTTTGGGTAAAAACCCCTGAAGATAGAGAAGATGTAGAAAAATTGTCAACATCTCAAACATTAAAAGAACAATATTGGAAAAGAACCCAAGGCTCCGTAAGAACAGCCCTAGAAGAAACCATTATGCTCCTAGAGCACTATGGTTTAGAACCGGAAATGGGCCATAAGGAAGTGGGTGGAGTTAATAGCACCATAGGAATCAATGGAAAGCTAAACCATGTAATGGAACAGCTAGAAATCGATTGGAAATACAGCACAGCCATCCAAACCGCTGACAATGAAATGTTAGCTAGGGAAATAGTTGGTGATGTTTTCAGAAGTCATGGACTAGAAGTAACCTTTGCAGCAAAACCCATAGAAGGTGTAGCAGGAAGTGGTGAGCATACACACTTAGGACTTTCAGTTACTCTAAAAAATGGCAAGGTTAAGAACTTATTCTCTCCAAAGAACATGACAGATGACTATATGAGTATCATTGGCTATAGCGCCCTTATGGGTATCCTAAATAACTATGAGGTTATAAACCCATTTGTAACCTCCAGTAACGATGCATTTAAGAGATTAAAACCAGGATTTGAGGCACCTGTATGTACAGTGGCATCCCTAGGACATGATGTTACCACACCTTCAAGAAACCGATCCATTCTTATTGGTCTTATTAGAGATATGCAAAATCCATTTGCAACTAGGTTTGAATTAAGGGCCCCAAACCCCCTATCAAACACTTATTTAGTAATAGCCAGCTGCTATCAAGGTATGCTTGATGGAATTTTAGCATTTAAGGATGCAAAGGATTCCAAGGCTTTACTGGAAATAATCTCTAAAAAGCCAGGGGAAGAGGTCCTCTACCTTGACTCCAATAAAGCTTATAGAACAGAAGAAGATATTTTTGAAGAATATAATGATGAAGAGAGAAATGCTCTATTTGGAAAGCCACCAGCAACTGTTTGGGAAAATGTAAAGGGTTTTTCAACCTTTGGTGAAAAAAGACAGATGCTCATGAGAAATGGCGTATTCAGTGATGATATCATTGAATCATTTAAAATGGCTATCATAGCACAGTGGAAGGAAGAGCTACTTCACAGAATCATACCAGCATATATCGAAATCGTAAGGGAATGCAAACAATTACACGAAATCGAAACCAGCTCAGACCTTGATGTGGTAAGATGGAAAAAGATCTATGAAATTAAAAACATCATAATGAAGGATAGTTTAGACAAAAAATCCTTGGCCACAAAACTTAGGGAAGCACTGGTAAATAAAGATTACAACCTTGCATCTGATTTACAATTAGAGCTTGCCAACACCATTAAAGAACTTAAAGAACTCTATATAAACTATAAGAGAAACTTATTTTAATAAGAAGAATCCATTTGGCCAAAAAGCCAAGTGGATTCTTTATATATTAAATATATATTAAATGTGACAGTGATGTCACATTTTCTATTGACTTCGTATCAAAAGGGTGTTAACTTTAAATTAGCAACAAAGTAAGTGAATTTTATGGGAGGTGTTCACCTATGCCATGGTGGGGTTGGTTAATCATCGTATCCATTATCGTACTTCCGTTAAAACTTAAAGTATGGAAAAAGATGTTCACAAAGAAACCACAGATAGATGAAGAATAAGGAGCTTAGGCTCCTTATTTTTTAAATTTCTTTTAAGTGCTATACATATGAATATAAATTTTGTATAATAATGGTAGATGAATTAAGGAGGCTTAGAATTTACGAAGATGATTACCCTATAACTTGAAACTTCAATGAATTAAACAAGAAGTCAAGTCCATTGCCTTTTTTGGCAGTATAAGGGGTAACCATATACTTTTTTAAGTTGCATAAATTTTCTCTCTTTTATTAAGGGGGTTAATATACCTTTTTATACCCAATCACAGGCATAGGTCTGTGATTTTTTGTTCTCAAATGTACAGTTAAGGAGGAATGATCTATGTTCATATTTAAAGGATTTGAACTAAAAAAAGAAATAGAAGGAAAACTTCTATTTGAAGGTATAAATATTGAAATCAGCCAAGGGGAGCATACAGCTCTAATCGGTAAAAATGGCATTGGAAAAACAACACTAATTAAAGGGATTTTAGGGAAATTGAATTGGAAGGCGGCTCTATCCAGCGGAGGGTACCATTGGAAAAATGGGGCTATATCCAGCAAAATCCCACTTGCAAGGTAAACTCAGTATTAGAATATATTCAATCAGCCAATGAAGAGCTTTTTTTTGCAAAGCAAGCAATGCTTAAACATCAAAGCAGCTTAGAAAACCAAGAATACCAAAAAGCCTA
This sequence comes from uncultured Eubacteriales bacterium, assembly GCA_964474005.1. Taxonomy (GTDB): domain Bacteria; phylum Bacillota; class Proteinivoracia; order Proteinivoracales; family Proteinivoracaceae; genus Alkalicella. The sequence goes on along the minus strand of CAYYRM010000005.1, from coordinate 22,252 downwards.
TGAAGATTACTTAAACAATGATGGTTTTTCATGGGAGCTTAAAACTGAGTTTTTGCTAGAATCAGTTGGCCTTGATAAATCCACCTGGGACTTACCCTTTGCCTCACTAAGTGGTGGACAAAAAACTAGAGCACAAATAGCTAGGATTATGGTTAAAGAACCAGAATTTCTAGTTTTAGATGAGCCTACTAATCATTTAGATAAAGAAACCTTAGAATGGCTAGAAGGCTGGCTACAAGATTATAAGGGTGCATTCCTTGTGGTATCCCATGATAGGTATTTCTTAGACAAAGTTGCCACATGGACATATGAGTTAACAGAAAAAGGCATCAAAAAATACCCAGGAGGGTATAGTCGCTATAAGGAATGTAAAGAATTAGAACTTAAAACCCAATGGGAGCTTTATAAAAAGCAAGAAAGAGAAAAAAAAGAAATCCGAGAATCTATTCAAAGATACACCCAATGGCTTCATATAAATTTAAATAATGCAAGTAAAATGGATGATCCCCACCAAGCCTTTGCCAAGAGGGGTAGAGCCCAAAAACATGTGAATAGATTTAAGGCAAAGGAAAAGGAGCTTGAACGTTTAGAGGCTAACTCAGTGGAAAAACCTAGGGAAGAAAAACAACTGACAATGGATTTGAGGGATGGAACCTTCGAGGCAAAAACACTAATTAAACTAGATTCTATCAATTTTAGTTACCCTGGAAAAGAAATATTCAAGCAATTGTCATTATCCATTAATAGGGGAGAAAAATTAGGGTTAATTGGACCCAACGGCAGTGGAAAATCCACACTACTAAAACTAATAACAGGACAGCTAGAACCTCAAATGGGTTCAGTAATACTAAATCCCCAAGTGAAAATAGGATATTTTGCCCAAGAGCTGGAGGGTCTTGATTATGGAGAAACCCTATTAGACAGTCTACTAAAAATACCCAATATGACCCAAACCAACGCCAGAACAATTTTAGGCTGTTTCTTATTCTCAAGGGACACGGTATTTAAGAAAATAAAGGATCTTAGCATGGGGGAAAGATGTAGGGTGGCATTTTTAAGGCTCTACTTTTCTGGTGCAAACCTACTGGTATTAGATGAGCCCACAAATTATCTAGATATCGAAACAAGGGAAAAAATCGAAGAAACCTTAACGGAATTCCCTGGGGCAGTTATTTGTGTTTCCCACGACAGATACCTACTAAAAAAAGTTGCCACAAGGATACTTGACATAGAAAATGGTATCCACGATTTCCCTGGAAATTACCAAGAATACATGGACAGCAGACTTAAGAGAACCCAAGGACCTAAAATGGACAAAGAAAACACCATTAAACAATTGGAATTAAAACTAGCAAACCTAATGGCCATAGAAGAACCCCAAGACGAAAAACAACTACTACAAATGATAAAACAAACCAAACAAGAAATAGAAGCACTGCGATAAAGTTAACCACTGAAACCTGCTAAGAAAATAACTATCTAGGCTTACTGCTGAGTCTTTTTAAAATCAAAACCTTTCACACTATAGTTCACAAAAATAAAAACAAAAAGCATACGAACTAAAGTTCGTTTTAAATGTTAGACCGACACAAGGTTCAGCCCCTACAAAACTTAAAAATATAAGACCCAGCATAAGATCAATAATTAATTTGCCCTTTGTCCCAGCATCAGTACAGAAATTAATGGTTTCAGTGGCTAATACAGCCCCCAAAATGCCCATGCATCCGCGTAATCCGCGAAATCTCCCTTAAAATCCGTGTTAGCATGCTTTTAAATCCCATCCACCACAAATACCCTTTCCAGAAAAAAGGATTTTTACTCCGAACATCGAATAAATATAATAATTCATAAATATTGCAACTAATCCATTAAGGAGGTATCCATGTGGAACAGCTAAAGGAATTATGGCAAGGGGGAAATCTGTTCACAAGATTTATGCTGGTTTTTTGGGTGGTAACCCCACTGGCAATCGGTGTGTTTTTTTGGATAAAAGAATCTATAAACAAGGGGGATGATAGTGTGGAAACAAACATCAGTGGAAGTGTAAGTAAAAATACTAAAGACAACGAAGAGAACTTCCACGGAACACTGGTAACAGATCCTTATCGCTACATGGAAAACCCCCAAGACCCTAAAGTAATCAAATGGGTGGAAAAACAAAACAAAATAACCAAGGAATTTATCTCTTCATATCCTGAAAGGGATAAAATCAAACAAAGGCTAACTGAGCTATGGGACTACCCAAAAACCTTCATCCCAAAGGAAAGCCAAGGAAAATACTTCTACCAGAAAAACCAAGGGCTTAAAAATCAACCCATTTTATACATGCAAGAAGGAATAGAAGGGACACCTATGGAGATCCTAGATCCTAATACCTTAAGTACTGATGGTACAGTGGCACTCACCAACTATAGCATAAGTAAAAACGCAAAATACCTAACCTACAGCCTGTCAGAAAGTGGCAGTGACTGGCAAGATATAAGGGTTATGGACTTAGAAAAGATGGAAAACACAAAAGATGAAATAACATGGTGTAAATTCACCAGTATTGAATGGATCGGGGACGAAGGTTTTTACTATACCCGTTTTCCTCAGCCAGGATCTGTGCCTTTAGAGGACGAAAGTAACTATCAAAAGGTTTACTACCATAAAATAGGTACACACCAAAGTGAAGATAAACTCATATATGAAAGACCAGAATTTAAAGAATTGGGTTTTAGACCTATATTAAGTGATGATGAAAGATACCTATGCCTAAATGTATGGCTGGGAACTGACTCAAAAAATAGATTTTACTACAAAGATCTAACAAGTGATGGACCAGTGGTGAGGCTCTTAGATGACCATGATGCGGGATATTACTTTATAGGTAATGATGACAATTTATTCTATTTTTTATCGGACCTAGATACACCCAAAGGTAGTGTTATAGCCATCGATATCCAAAATCCCGATGAAGTTATAGAAATTATCCCAGAAACGGAAGATGTCTTAGCAGATGCTGTAATGATAAATGACGGCTTTGTAGGAGTCTACAGACATAATGCCTACTACCAACTAAAAATATTTAATAAAGATGGAGACTATGTAAAGGATGTTCAACTACCAGGTTTAGGCTCCATTGAAGGGGTCTGGGGCAAAAGAGGTTCCCAAGAGTTCTTTTACGGATTCTCATCCTTCTTATACCCTAGCACCGTATTTAGATATGATTACACAACTTCAGAAAGTACAATTTTTGGAGAACAAGTTATTAACTTTGACCCCAAAAGCTACGAAACTAATCAAGTTTTCTATAAATCTAAGGATGGCACCAAGGTTTCAATGTTTCTAACACATAAAAAGGGGCTTGAGCTAAATGGTAAAAACACAACTTTACTATATGGATACGGTGGCTTTAATATCAGCATAACCCCCTTTTACTCTCCAACAACCATGATGTTTTTAGAACAAGGAGGAGTATATGCAGTGGCCAATCTCCGTGGAGGATCAGAGTACGGAGAACAATGGCATAGGGCAGGAATGCTAGAAAACAAACAAAATGTTTTTGATGACTTTATCTCAGCAAGTGAGTGGCTCATTGAAAACGGGTACACAAATAATAAAAAACTTTCCATAATGGGTAGAAGTAATGGTGGATTACTGGTGGCTGCATGTATGGTTCAAAGGCCTGACTTATTTGGCGCTGTTCTGTGTGGGGTACCCGTTACAGATATGCTAAGGTATCATAGGTTCACTGTGGGAAGATACTGGATTCCCGAATATGGGGATCCACAAAATCCAGACCACTTTGAATTCATGTACGCATATTCACCCCTACACAATGTTGAAAAAGGTGTTGAGTATCCACCTACACTGATAACAACCGCTGACACCGACGATAGGGTAGTACCTGCCCATGCATATAAGTTTGGTGCCACACTACAAAAGGCTCAAAAGGGCAAAAACCCAATCTTAGTTAGGGTAGACACCAAGGCAGGACATGGTCAAGGTAAACCCACATCCATGGTTATAGAAGAACAAGTGGATATCTTTAGCTTTATATTTAAAGTATGTGGTAATTAATATTTAGGGCAAGCCAAAAGGCTTGCCCTAAAAAAATTCATAAAATATTAATTTTATATTTATATTTTCTTTCCATAATGATGATATTATTAAATTACTGTAAGGGAAGAGATTCCTAATCTAAAAGGAGGAATTTAATAATGAATGGTCTAAGAAAGATTATGTCTTTAACCACTGTATTTGTAATAGTACTACTTTTTTCCACCGTTGCCTTTGCTTCAAATGGTGAATTTAAATTAGGTGGAGATATTCATATAACAGAAAATCAGACAAAAAATGGTGATATTGTTGCCATTGGAGGTAATGTAACCATAGACGGAACTGTAAATGGTGATGTTGTGGCTATAGGCGGAAATGTAACCCTACGGGGTAGAGTAAATGGTGATGTGGTTATTGTAGGTGGAGAGCTGACCATGTCAGAAGAAGCAGCAATAACAGGTGAAAAAATCGAAATTGGAACTGGCTCCCTAAGTTTAAGTGACCTATCTGGTATTACAAACATTAATTTTACCTTCTATAATCGTACAGCCTGGTCAATAACAGCTCTAGTTGTAAATATATTATTGTCACTTCTTGTGGTTGTAATAATGCCTAAATCTATTGAGAACATGGCAGATTACTTACCTCAAAAAGGTGGTAAAGTTGCATTAGTTGGTTTACTAACGGTATTGGCATTCCCCGTACTACTTATAATAAGTCTTTTGGCAATTCTTATTCTAATAGGAATAATGCTAACTCCATTATTGATTTTACTTTATGTTGTCATGGCATTTTTGGGTAGTGTTGCCGTATCTGTGTTTATCGGGAAACGCTTATCTAAACTAATAGATAGAGAAAGCTTAAATCTCCCCATTAAAATGATCATCGGTCTAGTGGTGTTGTGGGGAGCTAAGCAAGTACCTTTCATAGGGGGCTGGATCTCCTTTGCCATGATATTTGTAACCTTAGGCTTAGTTGTTGCAAGTAGGTTTGGTAAAGTTGATTTAAATCCCACAAACCCACCAGCAGACGTAATCTAAACCAACAAAGGCCCACCAAAATGTGGGCCTTTATTTTCTTAATAATAAGTTAATAAAAAAGTAACGTAATTGAGAAATAACTATAATAAAATAAATCTAGTATTATAAGTTTTTATGAAAAGGGGTAGATTAAATGTTTAAGAGAATTTTTATACTGACTCTCTTAGTTTTAGTTATCGCTACTAGCTCCGGATGTATCATAAATACCAATCTGTCATATATCACTGAATCTGAAACGGGGTCTTTGGAAAGTGAAGTGTTTACAGGTAAAGATATAATAGTAAACACCACAAATGGTAGCGTAAACATCAAAGTCTGGGATAAGGATTATGTAAGGGTAGAGTATGAAAAAAAGGCCAGTAGTTTGAAAGCTGATGACAATCTGAACAAATACCTAAGCGAGGCAAAGGTAAACTTAAATCAAGACCATGAGAAAATCAAAATCGATACTGATTTCCCCCGTTATAATAATGGCAGTGTCAGTATTAAAATCACATTGTACACACCAAAAACCACTAACATTGATGTAACAACATCAAATGGCTCTATCAACGTGGATAATGGCCTCGAAGGAAATTTAAAACTTAGAAGTAGCAACGGAAGTATCAATGTAACTGGGGTAACAGGGGACTTTTACATTAGAACAAGCAATGGTGCCATCAATATAAAAGATGCAAAGGGCAGTGGAGAAATCCAGACTTCAAATGGTGCCATAAGCTTTAAATCCAATGAAGAAATAGGAGACCTAAGACTTAGCACCAGTAATGGTAGGGTTGAATTAGAAATGGAAAAACCAGTGGGTGACGAATATATACTGTCAACCACCAATGGAAGCATAACTGTGACTTTACCTGAAGATGCAGGATTTGACCTAGAGGCTAGGACCACCCTTGGCAGCATAAAGACTGACTTCAAAGCTACTCAAGGGAAAAATGTGAAGGAAAAAATTAATGATGGAGGCTTTTTATTAAGCCTAGAAACTTCCAATGGAAGCATTTCAATTGATAAAAAATAAGGATTTAAGAAGGTGTTGTAACACAGCACCTTCTTATTTTTGTTATAAGAAAGAATAAATTTTGTAAATACTAATAAAATGAAAATATAAACTTAATATATGTTAAAATATGCTAAAATATAAAGAAAGCAATGCCACTATTTGGAGGTGTTTAGTATGATTAAAGGTGTTGGTGTGGATATAGTAGAGATATCCAGAATTAAAAAGGTTGTGGAGTCCAGGGGAGATAAAATACTGGAAAGACTATTTACCGAAAGGGAGCTTGAAACCATGTCACGTAAATACCAAACCATTGCTGGAAGGTTTGCTGCAAAGGAAGCAATAGTTAAGGCCTTAGGTGTAGGTATAGGGCTAATTAGCTGGAAGGACATAGAAATAATTAAAGATAAGCTAGGTAAGCCAAGGGTCTATCTAACTGGATCAGCCCTAAGAAGAAGAAAAACCATGGGGATATTTAAAATACATATATCCATAAGCCATTCCAAAACCCAAGCGGTGGCTTATGCAGTGGCAGAAGGGTAAAACATGAAGGTTGTAAAAGGGGAACAAATAAAAAAAATAGATAAATCATGTTATGAGGATTTTGGCATCAAAACCCTAATCTTCATGGAGCATGCAGGGATAGCAGTAACAGAAGAAATAATAAAAGACCACTTGCCTTCCAATAAGGTACTAATAGTGGCAGGTAAAGGTAACAATGGAGGAGACGGGTTCGTGGTGGCAAGGCTTCTTAACAATAGGGGCTATACAGTAAAGGTATTACTGTTATCAAAAACCTACCATGGGGATGCAGAAATCAACCTAAATATATTAAGGAAAACGAAAATAGAACTTATTGAAGATGTAAAAAATCTTACAGAACTACTTAGCTGGTGTGATTTAGCAGTGGATTGTATCTTTGGAATAGGATTTCAAGGAGAAGCCTTGGGAAACTACCAAGAAACAATAAATCTAATAAACCAAAGTGGCAAAAACATAATAAGTGTGGATATACCGTCAGGATTAACAGCAGACGGTAATATCATAAACAGGTGGATAATTAAAGCTAACAAAACCATAACCTTAGGACTTATCAAAGAAAATTTGCTGTTATATCCAGGTAGAGATTTAGCAGGTCAATTGGTTCTAAAGGATATAGGTATACCTAAGGAATTAATTGATAGTATCCCTAGTAACACCCATCTGCTAACAGAAAATAACATGAAAACACTATTACCCATAAGACAAAATAACAGCCACAAAGGAACCTTCGGCACAGGAATGATAGTTGGTGGAAATATAGGGATGTCAGGGGCAGTTATCCTAGGAGCACAAAGTGCACTTAGGGCAGGAATTGGTCTATTATATACCGTTGTTAAAAAAGAACTATTGGATGTTGTGGAAAGTAACTGTCATGAGACCATAACAGTTGTAATCCCAGATAAATTAGAGGACATAACTACTAAACTTGAAGGAACAGATGCCTTATTAATAGGTCCAGGACTATCAACTTTTAATACCGAGGAATTATTTTTCTATTTTGTCAAAAACTATAGAGGAAAAATGGTAATAGACGGTGATGGGTTAAATCTTTTGGCAAAGTCAAAAGACTATGACCTCCTAAACGAAAACATTGTGTTAACACCACATCCCAAAGAAATGTCTAGGTTAACAGATCTATCAGTGGAGCAAATAATTCAAGATCCCATAAATATAGCTAGAGAATTTAGCACCAAGCATAAATGTACATTAGTTCTTAAAGGCTCCACAACCTGTATAGCCACAAAAGATGGTAATGTTTACTTAAACATAACTGGAAACAATGGTCTTTCCACAGGGGGAAGTGGAGATGTATTAGCAGGATTAATCATGTCTTTTATGGCCCAAGGGATGGATGGTGAAGCTGCTGCAAAGCTAGGTGTTTACCTACATGGCTTAACAGCAGATATTGTGGCGAAAGAGAAAGGATACCATAGTCTTTTACCATCAGATTTGCCTCAAAACCTACACAAAGGCTTTAAGTTCCTAAAATCTTAGAATAAATGGGGTGATAAAAATGCAAGTTCGTGATATATACAACAAAGAAGTGATAAGTATTAATAAGGATGCAAGAATTGAAGAAGCTGCCAATATAATGGTGGAAAAAAGCATTGGTGGCTTACCCGTAGTCGACAATGAAGGAAGCCTAGTTGGAATAATTACAGAAAAGGATATTATTGGACGTCATAAAAAAATAATGCCCTTACCATATATCGATGTACTGGGGGCATTTATATACCTTGAAGACCCAGGCCGAGCCAATGAAGAACTGAAAAAGGCATTGGCCATTAACGTAGAAGAGGTTATGACAACACCAGTGACCTCAGTATCTCCAGAAGATGATATTGACCTTGTAATGCAATTAATAGTGGCAGAGGGTATCAATCGTATCCCAGTGGAGGAAGATGGAAAACTTGTGGGTGTAATAGCAAGAAACGACGTATTAAAAGGAATCATGCAAAAAAACAAGGAGGAATAATTGAACAAATGAAAAAACTAATTTTGGTACTAGTGATGTTACTAATATTTACAGCATGTAGCTCAGGTGGTTTTGTCAGCTCCTTAGAAAAGCAATTGAAAAATCTTGAATCCTACAATGCAGAATATACAGTAACCATGAATGGAGTTAACTTCCAAGTTGTAGAGGAATTTACCGATAAAGGTAACCACCATATAATCAGGGTTGATTCTGAAGATGGATATCGTCAAGAGATAGAATTAATAGATGACAAGGTAATACTAAAAAACCTAAACCTTGAACAAGAGATAGTAGGGAAGAGGGAAAACTTCCAATACCCAGTTTTTGTACTATATCAAATAATTCAAGACATAGTGGCTGAAAAAGAAGATGTAACAATAAATGAAAACCATCAAATAGTGGTTAGAAATGGGGATATCAAAGTATCCCATGAAGGAAAGAAAATAACACAAGTTGAGCTAAATGTAGAAGGGACACAAATGCTCATAGAATACAAAAGTATCGACATTAATTAAGAAGGGGGGAAATCTCCTTCTTAATTTTTGTAAAGCAGGAAAAAAAGTAATCCATATAGAAATAATTAGAAAGAAAAACAGTATACTTAGAGAGGGGGATTTTTTTGTTTAGACCAACGTTGGCAGAAGTTAAATTAGATAACATAAAACATAATATCCATGCTTTGACTGAGGATTTACCCAAGGAAGTAAAAATCATGGCAGTGATTAAAGCCGATGGGTATGGGCACGGAAGCTATGAAGTGGCAAAGGCTGCAATTGAAGCAAAAGCATCCTACTTAGCTGTGGCCCTAGTGGAAGAAGGAATAGAGCTTAGAAAAAAGGGGATAAAAGATATACCCATATTGGTTTTGGGATATACACCAAGCCATAGTTTAGAGGAAATTCAAAAGTTTTCTCTCACGCCCACAATATATAATTTAGATTTAGCCAAAGAAATTAATGAAAAATGTAATAAAAAGATGAAAGTTCACATAAAAGTAGATACTGGAATGGGTAGATTAGGAATCCAAACAGAAAATGTTAACACATTTTTATTAGAATTAGAAAAAATGGATAATATAGAGGTAGAAGGTATTTTCACCCACTATGCAACAGCAGACGAAAAAACTAATCCCTTTGCCAAAGAACAATTTAAAAAATTTAAGGAAGTATTATCAAATTTGCCCTATGATATTCCCATTAAACACATAGCAAATAGTGCAGGGGTTATGGAAAATCTCACCGATGAAGGTTTTAATATGGTACGTCTTGGTATAGCCATGTATGGACTGTACCCATCAGAGGAACAAATTGGCAGCCATATAAAGCTAAAGCCTGCTCTAGAATTAAAAACATCCATAGCCCATTTAAAAAAAGTTGCTGCAAACACACCAATAAGCTATGGAATGACCTATAAAACCCGTGGGGAATCCGAAATTGCCACCCTTCCCATTGGTTATGCAGATGGTTATTTCAGAGGATTTTCAAACAAAGGTTATATGTTGGTTAATGGTAAGAAGGCCCCAGTTGTAGGTAGAGTATGTATGGACTACACCATGATAGACGTTACAGGCTTAGGTGCAAAGCTAGGTGACGAAGTAATAGTCTATTCATTAGAAGGGGAAAACAAAGTGGACAATATGGCTAAACTGGTGGGAACCATAAATTACGAGCTGGTTTGTGCCATATCTAAAAGGGTTCCGAGGATCTACCAGTAACTGGCAGAAGTAAACAATTTATAAACATTGCATTAAAACTAAAACCACGGTATAATAATTTATATGTTTTGTGTACCGGAATGTGTAAACAGGAGGTGCCTCTATGGCAGAAACTCGACGGGTAATGATAAGCGTGCCTGACAATTTACTACAGGAGTTAGATAGAATCGTAAAAAGTGATAAGCTTAATCGCAGCCAGCTTATCAGGGAGGCGGTAAAATTGTATATCGGTGAGAGATACAAAAAGCAACGCGGCACTATTAACAAGGAACATATGCAAAGAGGTTACGTAGAAATGTCTGAGATTAATCTATCCTTGGCCAATGAAGCCCTAGATGCAGAAAATGAAGTAGTTACTGTTGTGGAACAAATGGTCTGTGGAGCGTGATAAACATGTCTGTAAAAAGAGGAGATGTATATTACGCTGATTTAAGCCCCGTGGTAGGTTCAGAACAAGGGGGAATAAGGCCAGTTTTGGTAATCCAAAATGACGTGGGCAACAAATACAGCCCCACAGTTATTGTGGCAGCAATTACTTCTCAGATACAAAAGGCAAAGCTACCCACTCACATTGAAGTTGAAGCTGAAACCTATGGATTAGAAAAAGATTCAGTTATATTGCTTGAGCAAATCCGCACCATCGATAAACAACGCTTAAATGAAAAAGTTGCCCATATCGATGAACACAAAATGATAAGAATAAACGAAGCCTTGCAAATAAGCCTAGGCTTAGTAGAATTTTAAAAGACGGAAGAAACCGTCTTTTTTGCTTTTCCAAATTAAATTGGTGACAAGTTAATAAGCACCGATAAAAGGACTTAAAACAAAACCTTGTGGCATCGGAAACGCACTGAATTTAACTATCTGGGGTTTACTGCTGGGTCTTTTAAATTTTATAAATTTTTAACACTATATTTACTTTAATCTCTTGAGCTGTTCTTATATTCACATTGCAGGAATTTCTCATATTAAATCGAATAATATTTAGGGAATCTAAAGAAAAAGAGGTGCTGATGATGAAACCCTTAATAGGTATAACAACAATGTACGATTACACTGGTAATCGAAACACCATCGGTGATGACTACATCACATCCATAGTCAAAGCTGGAGGAATTCCCGTGGCTATCCCTGTAAACATACCCCATGCTGATCTGCCACTCTTAATTCAAAAACTAGACGGCTTATTACTATCAGGGGGAGAAGATGTAAACCCACTGATATTTGGGGAACAACCCCAATGGGGACTGGGGGAAATAGACATCTATAGGGATGAGCTTGAAATAGAACTTACCAAAATAGCCATAGAGCAAAAGAAACCGATTCTAGGGATCTGCCGTGGGCTACAAGTACTTAACATAGTCTGTGGAGGCGGAATAATCCAAGATATCCCCAGCCAACACAAACAAAGTATTCAGCACAGGCAAAAAGGCCCAAGATTCCTACTTAGCCATACCGTAGATATGGTTGAAGAAACCCTTTTACACAAAATCATAGGGAAAACTACCATGGCCGTTAATTCCTTTCATCATCAAGGAATAAGCAAGCTAGCACCTAACCTTGTGGCAAATTGCCACAGCACCGACGGAATAATAGAAGGAATAGAAGACAAAGAAGGAAACATCCTAGCAGTACAATGGCACCCAGAAAACCTATGCAAAACCACCCAAGAAAACATAAAGCTATTCCAATGGCTAGTAGAAAAAAGCACATCTATGTAAGTAACCACAATCTGAACCGATGCAAGATGGTATAAAGGCAGAGTAGGGAAACTAATGTTTCCTGAGTAGGAAGCAAAATGCTTCTGAGTAGGAACCTACGGTTCTGAGTAGGAGAATTAATATTCTCTGAGTAAAAAATATCTATTAAGGATAAGGATTGTAGCCAAAGGCTTTAGCCTTGATCATGATTCTTTCATGGAAAATCAGTTAATCATACCCCATAAAACTGTAGGCAAGGCTTTAGCCTTTTCAGGATGGTTTGCTATAATTGGTCATCTTCTATAAAGATTTTGTAGGGGCCGTACCTCGTGTCGGCCCGGACCTTCAAAATGAACGAAAAGATCTAAAGCCCGTTAACTGTGACCACAGTAACCCATCCAATATAAAAGTTTTCATCTTTTAATCCCGTGAACTGTGACAAAACATAGCTACTAAACATAAATTTTATTAGTACGCACACTAACAAGGCAAGGGAAACGTCCCCTTGTCCATAAATTAGGGAGGTCATATCAATGGCAGAAATACTAGTTGAAGTCAGGCGTGGCGAATTAGTGGAAAGCTACCATCGAGGCCACATTGCCGTGGTTAACAGCAAAGGAGAGCTAATTCACTCCGTGGGAGATCCAAACTTTATAAGCTACTGGAGATCATCAGCAAAACCGGTACAAGCCATACCAGTAATTGAAAGTGGTGCCTATGAAGCATTTAAAATCACACCCAAAGAGCTTGCTCTATTTTGTGCATCCCATAGTGGAGAAGAAATTCATGTTGACACAGTACTGGAAATATTACATAAGATAGACTTAGGCTCAGACCAGTTGCGTTGTGGCAGCCACATACCCTATAATAAAGAAGCAGCTGCAAAGCTCCAAGAGTTAGGTCAAAAGCCCAATACCCTTCACTGTAACTGTTCAGGAAAGCATTCGGGGATGCTTGTGGTATGTAAGCAAAATAACTACCCACTGGATGACTATACTAATATCAATCACCCATTACAACAACATCTACTGGAGCTAATTGCAGAGTTTTGTAATTACCCTAAAGGAAAAATTGTAGTTGGTATTGACGGCTGTGGAGTACCAGTCTATGGCTTACCAGTATACAATTGGGCATTGGCTTATGCCTACCTAGCAGACCCCGGCGTTTTAGAATCAAACCGGATAAAAACCATAGAAATCATAACCAACGCAATGATTACACATCCAGAAATGGTTGGAGGCACTGACAGAATCTGTACTGACCTTATGCGTGTTGGTAAAGGTAATCTAGTGGCAAAGGCAGGGGCAGAAGGGGTTTATTGTGTTGGTATTAAAGACCAAGGTCTAGGGTTTGCCATTAAAATGGAAGATGGTAACCCGCGAGGAAGGGGCCCAGCAGTTATAGAAGCCCTAAAACAACTGGGAGCCTTAGATGAACAGCAACTAGAACAACTAAAAGAACATCATTACCCAGAAAACAGGAACCACAGGAAAGATTTGTGTGGTGTCGTAAAACCAACTTTTAGGTTAAAATAAAGATACAAGTAAAAGAACATATAAGTTTGGGGTAGGCTACTGTCGGTTAATAGATTAGGGAGTCTCATTGCCTGGCTTAAAAATATCCCTACCCCATTTTTGACCCCGCAAGGGGTCTTTTATTTTGTAGAAATACCCAGTACAAAATGGTATAATAGAACAAACAAAGGTTTGGAGGTGTAATTTTTGTCACAGGTATCCATTACAAGGTCACATACATACGAGCCCCAAGGGGTAAGAAAGGCTCTAGATGAAGGCTTTAACCTCTTAGGTGGAATAGAGAGATACATAAAAAAAGGACAGAAGGTTTTACTTAAAGTCAATGTTTTAAGTGCCAAAACCCCTGATCAAAACGTAACCACACATCCTGAGGTTGTAGGTCAGATGATAGATATATTAAAGGCATTGGATTGTGAAGTCTGGGTGGGGGATAGCTCAGGTGGAAATATGCAACAGGGTAACCCCACAGGAACAGCCCTTAGGGTCACAGGAATTAAAGATGTTGTTGAAAGTCGAGGAGCAAATCTACTAAACTTTGACAGCACTGGTTTTGAAGTAAAAAAAGGTGGCAAAGTTTTTAAAGAGCTATATATAGCAAAACCTATTTTTGAAGCAGATGTGGTAATCTCCATGGCAAAATTCAAAACCCATGGTCTAACCCTACTGACAGGTGGGGTTAAAAATATGTTTGGGGTAGTTCCTGGTAGGGCCAAAGCCAATTACCACAAAGAAGCTCAAACCATAGAAAAATTCTGTACAGGGCTCCTTGAATTATATAAAGAAGTTAAGCCACACCTAACGGTAATAGATGGAATCCAAGCAATGGAGGGCAACGGTCCGTCCGCTGGCACCACCAAGGATTGTGGAATTATAGTAATTTCCCCCGATGCCATAAGTGCAGATAGGGTGCTGGGGGAAATTCTACCATGCAAATTCGAAGATGTCCTTACAACCTATTACGGACACAAAATGGGTCTAGGTCAAGGAGATATTAAAAATATCCAGGTGCTGGGTGCTAAAATTCAAGATTTAAATATTACTCCATTTAAGTTGCCAAATACAAAGCTGGTCTCTTCTTTACCAGGCTTTTTAACCAGCTTCGCTGTAAATATGATGCAGGTGGTACCTGAAATTGAGCTTCCAGGATGTACAGGCTGTAGCTTTTGTATCAACAGCTGTCCTGTGGATGCCATGGTTTTATCAGAGGAGAAAAAGGCAGTTATTGATTATACTAAATGTATAAGCTGTTACTGCTGTCATGAATTATGCCCTAAAAAAACCATTGAATTAAGACATGCCAATAAAATGGGTAAATTGGTAGGTAAGATTTTGAATAGAAGATTGTAAAATAAATGGGAAGGAATGATTTAGTGGATATTTTAAAGCTAGTATCAAAACAAACTAAAATAAGTGAAAAACAAGTACAACAAACGGTAGCCCTATTGGATGAAGGAAATACAGTACCCTTTATAGCCCGTTACCGTAAGGAAATGACAGGAGGATTAACAGAAGAAAAGATCCGCCTAGTACAAGAAACCTATGAGTATCAAAAGGGACTTGCGGAAAGAAAAGAAGAAGTACATCGCCTCATCGAAGAACAAGGGAAGATGACTGAAGAGATAGCTGCAGCCATAGTTAAGGCCACAAAATTACAACAATTAGAGGATATATATAGACCCTTTAGACCTAAACGTAATACAAGGGCAAGTATCGCAAAGGAATTAGGGCTTGAGCCATTGGCAGAAAGGCTTTTAACAGAGGCCACTCCTTGGGAACAGATGGCTGCTGAATTTGTGAACGAAAAGGTTGAGGATATAGAAAAAGCACTACAAGGAGCTAAGGATATTATCGCTGAGATGATAACTGACCAGCCTGAAAACCGTGAGTACGCCCGTAGCTTTGTCTTTGATGGTGGAACTTTAGAGGTTATAGCAGTGGATAAAGAAGCTCAAACACCCTATGAAATGTACTATGAATACAGTGAGCCCATTAGAAAACTACCATCCCATAGGATTATGGCCATAGACAGGGGAGAAAAGGAAAAGATTTTAAAGGTTTCCATGGTCTTACATAAGGAATCCCTAATGGAAAATCTGTGGAAAAGAAATCTATCTAAAGCACCTAAAACCAATGAACAACAGCTCCGTGAAGCCTTAGAGGACGGAATAAACCGTTTATTATTACCCTCTGTGGAAAGGGATATCAGACGGGGATTAACTGACAGCGCCCATGAAGGAGCGTGTAAGGTATTTACTGCAAACCTAAAATCCCTATTACTACAGCCACCCACTAGAAATATCGTGGTATTAGGATATGACCCAGCCTATAGAACGGGTTGTAAGCTAGCTGTGGTTGATAGTACAGGTAAGGTCTTAGATATCGCCGTTATATATCCAACCCCTCCTAAGAATCAAAAGGAAGAGGGAAAGAAAAAGATATTAGAGCTTGTGGATAAATACGGTATAACAGTTATAGCCATAGGTAATGGTACTGCCAGTCGTGAAAGTGCAGAGTTTGTGGCAGAATTCATTGGAGAAAGATCAAATCTATCATATACAATTGTTGATGAAGCAGGAGCCAGTGTGTACTCCGCTTCCCCTTTAGCAAAAGAGGAATACCCAGATTTAGATGTTGCAGAAAGAAGTGCCATCTCCATAGCCCGCAGACTTCAAGACCCATTGGCTGAACTTGTTAGAATCCCACCTCAATCCATCGGTGTAGGTCAGTACCAACATGATGTGGACCAAAAAAGGCTGAGTACCTTATTAGGTGGGGTGGTAGAAGATTGTGTAAACAATGTGGGAGCAGACCTAAACACTGCCAGCCCTTCCCTACTAAGTTATATCGCAGGTATTAAACCAGCCCAGGCCAAAGCCATTGTAAAAATGCGTGAAGAGCTAGGAGCATTTAAATCCAGAGAGGATATCTTGAAAGTACCTAGACTGGGTAAATCCACCTATGAGCAATGTGCAGGGTTCTTAAGGATAAAAGAAGGTGTTGAGCCACTGGATTCCACATCTGTTCACCCTGAGTCCTACGAAGCAGCTGAAAAACTCATTGAGATATTAGGCTACACCAAAGAGGATTTAGCTAAACGAGGGGGACTACCAGGAATTAGGGGCAAGGTGGAAGAAAAGGATCAAAAGGAACTTGCTGAAAAGCTAGGTATCGGTGTACCT
The DNA here is from genome assembly GCA_964474005.1 of uncultured Eubacteriales bacterium. GTDB lineage: Bacteria > Bacillota > Proteinivoracia > Proteinivoracales > Proteinivoracaceae > Alkalicella. Next base: position 5,531 of record CAYYRM010000005.1, on the reverse strand, counting down.
ACACTAATAGATATCTTAACAGCATTAGAAAAACCGGGCCTTGACCCCAGAGAAAGCCTACCTAAGCCTTTATTCCTATCAGGGGTACTAAAGCTTGAAGACCTACACGAAGGAATGACAGTAAAGGGCACAGTGAGAAACGTAGTGGATTTTGGAGCCTTTGTGGATATCGGTGTAAAAGAAGCAGGACTTATCCATATCTCCGAAATGTCCGATAAATTTATAAAGCATCCATTGGAAGTACTAACAGTGGGTGACACCCTAGAAGCAAGGGTACTATCCGTAGACCCAGTAAAAAGAAGAATAGCGTTGAGTTTAAAGGGAGTACAATAAAAATCAAAATCACCACCACTTACACCACTTACCACCACCAAGTACTGCCAAAATGAAGGGCACCACTTTGCCCACAATTGTATAACTACTCCTTCACCCACTGTAGCCCATGCTTTAGCTTGGGCGGACCTTGAGGGGAAGAAATAGCATGTGAAACACGCGGAATGGAACTATCTTAGGCTTACTGCTGGGTCTTAGAAAACATTTCAAATTAAGACCTAGCATCAGTTTCAAAAATTAATTGTTCCAGTGGTTAATCAATATAGACGACCCACAAAAGAGCAAAATCCGTTAGATCCGTGTAGATCCGTGGCAAATGTATAAAGACCCAAAATCACAACTACTATGTGACTGACCAACTAACAGGTTACATTCTTAAAGGCTCAACTGGCCTTTAATATAATAACTTAAATTCAAGGGAGGAATTGTTGATGAACACCAAAGAAATTATGGATTTGGCCTTAGAACTAGCTGGGCTAACAGAAATTCCAGAGGATTCAGGTATCATCGTTGAAGGGGAAAACATCAAAAAAGTAGCCATGGGTGTGGATATGGAGTTAGCTGAAATGCTATTGGCTAAAGAACTAGGTGTTGACCTAGTTATTACCCACCATCCAAAGGGTGGAAGCCCAATGATCAACCTACACAAGGTTATGAAAGCCCAAATTGACCGCATGGTAACAGCAGGAGTACCTATCAACAAAGCTCAAAAGGCATTAACTGAAAAAGTAGGTCAAGTGGAAAGAGGACTTCACGTATCAAACTATGATCGTGCTGTTTCCGCAGCAAAACTTATGAAGATGCCATTTATGGGTGTTCACACTCCCACAGATATCCTAGCTGAAAACAAGGTACAAGCACATCTAGACAACGCCCTTAAAGATAATCCTAAGGCTAAATTAGATGATGTTATAAAAGCATTAGAAGAATTACCAGAATATCAAAAAACCCTAGCAAAGCCAGTTATCCGTGTTGGTAGCAAAGATGACTTTGCAGGTAAAGTATTTGTAACCATGGCTGGTGGAACCGGCGGTGGAGCAAATGTGGCAAAAGCATACTTTGAAGCAGGGGTAGGCACTTTAATTGTGATGCACATGCCAGAAGATGTACTTAAAGCAGTAAGGGAACAAAACATCGGTAACGTAATAGTAGCAGGCCACATGGCATCTGACTCTGTAGGTATCAATATATTCCTAAATGCCCTAGAAGAAAAAGGCATCGAAGTAGTAAGAATGAGTGGAGTAATCGACCCTAAATAGTTAAGATATTTTAATTTCAATGGGGAGATAAATTAAACTAAAAAAGTTATTGACACCCCCAGCTTTAAATGTCATAATAAAACAAATGCATATCGGTACCTTTAATTCAGTCCAGAGAGACTGGCAAGGTGAATGTGAGTGTTTTTGTGTAGGATACACAAAAAACCCTCTAAATTCGTGTAACTAACTCCTTGTCAGGCATACCCTGATGAGGAGTTTTTTTACGACTTGGTACTGGTAAGTAAATGCAAACTTTAGGAGGGTTTCATTTATGGAAAACAGGAAAATTGATTACGATTTTGCGCTTGAGGCAGTACCCCAAGAGGGAAAAAGAGGTTTTTGGTCTATGTTTGTGGTTATGTTAGGTTTCACCTTCTTCTCAGCTAGCATGTGGACTGGGGGAACACTGGGAACGGGTCTTAACTTAAAAAGCTTCATAGTGGCAGTACTTTTGGGTAACTTAATCTTAGGAGTTTACACAAGCTTACTGGCATTTATCTCCACAAAGACAGGACTTTCCACACACTTATTAGCAAGATACTCCTTCGGTGAAAAGGGTTCATATTTACCATCTTTTCTATTGGCCATAACACAGGTCGGATGGTTCGGGGTAGGTGTTGCCATGTTCGCACTACCTGTGGCTAGGGTAACAGGTATTAACTTAAACCTACTAATCGGTGTTTCAGGCATACTTATGACGGCAACAGCATACTTCGGTATCAAAGCATTGACAATATTAAGCCTTATAGCAGTACCATCAATCGCAGTATTAGGAAGCTTTTCAGTGTTCAATGCAGTGGAATCAGCGGGGGGATTCAGCGCATTAGCTTCAATGGAGCCAAGTAGTTCATTGGGAATAGGGGTGGCACTATCCATGTGTGTGGCATCATTTATCAGTGGTGGAACATTGACCCCTGACTTCAGCAGGTTTGCTAAAAACACTAAAATAGGTGTATCCACAACTTGGGTAGCATTTTTCTTAGGCAACTCATTGATGTTTATCTTTGGTGCCGTAGGTGCCATGGTAACAGGGCAATCAGATATATCAGAGGTTATGTTCTTACAAAATCTAATCATCCCGGCAATTATAATTTTAGGATTCAACATCTGGACCACCAATGATAACGCCCTTTACGCCTCGGGGTTAGGTTTTTCAAACATAACTAAATTGCCTAAAAAGTATTTGGTGGTATTTAACGGAATACTAGGTACAGTATTGGCATTGTTCCTATACAACAACTTTGTGGGCTGGTTAAGTTTCCTAAACTCAATAATACCTCCAGTGGGTGGTATAATCATCGCAGATTATTTCCTTGTAAATAAAGAAAAGTACAGTAAATTTTCGGGACAAAAGTTTTCACCGGTAAATATCTTTGCCATGGGAGCATGGGTAATAGGGGTTTTGGCATCAAGGTATATTCCTGGTATCCCACCAATCAACGGTGTAGTTGCAGCTGTGGTAACATATGTGGCGTTGGCTAAGGTTGAAGTATTGGTAAAAAGTGGAACAGTTGAGGTTGAACCAATTTCCTAGGAGGGAATCCTATGTTAATTAAAAATATCAGGTTAACAGATAAAGAGGGCTTATGGGATATAGAAATTTCGAACGGAACAATTAAAAGAATCGGGCAAGAGTTATCACCCATAAGTGGTGATGAAATAGTAGAGGGAAACAAAGGGTTGGCTTTGCCACCCTTTGTGGAGCCCCATATACACTTAGATACAGCACTGACCGCAGGTGAACCCAAGTGGAATGAAAGTGGTACACTTTTTGAGGGTATTGAAAGATGGGCAGAACGTAAATCCCTTCTTAAAAAGGAAGATGTAAAATCTAGGGCAAAAAAGGCTATAAAGTGGCAAGTGGCAAACGGAATACAGTACATCAGAACCCATGTGGATGTCACAGATCCTAACTTGGTGGCACTAAAGGCACTGGCGGAGCTTAAAAAAGAAGTAGAAGACATTGCTACCCTTCAAATAGTTGCATTTCCCCAAGAAGGCATACTCTCATATCCTAATGGACTAGAGCTATTAGAAGAGGCAGTAAAGCAAGGAGCAGATGTTATCGGAGCAATCCCACACTATGAGTTCACAAGAGAATATGGTGTGAAATCCATTGAGGAAATATTTAAGCTGGCAGTAAAATACGATAAGTTAATAGATGTACATTGTGATGAAATAGATGATGAACAATCTAGATTTGTTGAAGTGGTGGCTGCAAAGGCATATGAAACAGGATTAGGGGAAAAAGTAACAGCCAGTCACACAACGGCAATGCACTCATACAATGATGCTTATTGCTCAAAGCTATTTAGGTTACTAAAGCTATCTAACATAAACTTTGTGGCAAACCCCTTGGTAAATATCCACCTACAAGGAAGGTTTGACACATACCCAAAAAGACGTGGGATAACCAGGGTAAAAGAACTTTTAGAAGCAGGAATAAACGTAGGATTTGGCCATGACGATATATTTGACCCTTGGTATCCATTGGGAACAGGGAATATGCTAGAGGTATTGCATATGGGACTACACATCTGCCAAATGATGGGCTATAGCCAAATAAATGAATCACTAAACCTAATCACAACAAACAGTGCCAAGGCACTAAACATAAAAGATTACGGAATAGCGGAAGGTAACACCGCTAATCTAATAATCCTAGCAGCTGAAAATGGATATGAAGCAATTCGCCGAAGATCAGTGGTAACACACTCCATCAGAAATGGTAAAATAATTGCAAAAACATCAGCACCCCAAAGTGTAATTTATACCAATGGGGGAGAGCAGGTAATAGATTTTAACTAGACAAGGGGACGTTTCCCTTGTCCTATTTATAGGACAGAGGAAACGTCCCCTTTTAGCCTTTCTTTTTGAAGGTGACTCACATCAATAAACTTTGCTAATATGGGTAGGGATATTTGAAGGGCTATAAACCCTAGTAAAGCACCCAAGGTGTTTAGTATCACATCATCAATATTTGCTGACCTATAAGCAAAACCAAGGATTAAAGATATTACCAGCTGTAGGCTTTCTATGGTCAGTGACAAACCTAAACCAACTAGAACAGTCTTACTTAAGGTTGACACCCTTTTAAATATAATTGGTATGAAAAACCCTGCTGGTGCTAAAAGTATTAAATTGCCTAGGAAAATTCTGTTGGTAATTCCATGGAAACCAAAAAATCTAAAATGAGTAAGCAAATCTTTCAATGGAATGAAATTGTGAGATATATAATTTCTATACCTCATAGCACTTATGATATTTCTGTGAACGGGCATCGGAAATAGTGTAACTGATAAAAGTCCAGCCACATAAACAAAAAACAGAAAGATTAAAATATGCTCTGTTAACTTGTATTTACCCCTAAATACCTTTACAAAAAATATAATATAAATCAAAAGAACTAAAAGTTGAATCCCTTGAGCATTTAACATTTTTTACACCTCTCTATTAGGGTGACCACATAACGACCCTATCACTTTTTACTGATATATTATCACGTGTTTTTACAAAGGTAAAGTAATAGTCTGAAGGTTGACTAATAATCCATGATCTTTTTGTATACCCATCCCTAGGATTATTATACCTTATCCCAATAAGCTCATCAGGTAACCAAGCCCTTTTTCTATATAGGTATATATCATAGGTAGTAGAATGAAAATCTGGATTTGTATCTGAGTAGGTAGTTAGTTCTATAAAAATTGATGTGCCACTATAATATCTAGCTGTTCCTTGGTGTTCTCCATGAAAGGACAAAGTCGAAATATAAGGTCCGCTTGTATAAGCAAAGATAATACTTGGTAGTAACAACATTGTAACTAATACTAGGATACTTGGAATAAGAATTATTTTTTTAAACATATAAATCACTCCTCTTTAACCAAATTTAGATAAAATATACCATTTTTTTTCCCCCCCCCTGTCAACTTTTTTATA
>CAYYRM010000004.1:0-27306 GCA_964474005.1 uncultured Eubacteriales bacterium | reverse complement strand
TTAGAGATTTTGAAACTATCCAAGAGTATTTAGAACTGGGTGTAGACAAGATTATCCTTGGCACCTCTGTGGTGGAAAATAAAGGCATATTGGAATCTGCCTTATATTTAGATAAATTAATAGTATCCATAGATTCCAGAAATGGTTATGTTGCCACCCGAGGATGGGAAGGTGAAACCCAAATAGAGGGTATAGTTTTGGCAAAGGAAATGGAACAAATGGGCATCAAGACCATTGTTTATACTGACATATTAAGAGATGGAACTTTAAAGGGACCTAACTTTGATATATATAAAAAACTAAAGGATGAAACAACTTTAAATATAATAGCCTCGGGGGGAATTGCAGATACCTATGATTTAGATAAGCTTAGGCTTATCAATGTTTATGGTGCCATAGTGGGAAAAGCCCTTTATGAGGATTATGGTAAATTCATAGGCTATTTTGGATGAAAGAGGTAGGATATATATGCTAACTAAAAGAATAGTTCCATGCCTAGATGTTAAAAACGGACGGGTTGTTAAAGGTACAAAATTCCAAGGAATAAATGACGTGGCAGATCCAGTGCAAATGGCCAAGTTATACAATGAGTCTTTAGCCGATGAGCTAGTATTTTATGATATAACAGCATCCCATGAAAATAGAGAGATATTCATTGATGTGGTTAAAGCAGTGGCTAAAGAAGTGTTTATTCCTTTTACTGTGGGTGGGGGAATTAATAGTGTAGATGATTTTTACAAAATATTAAGGGCAGGTGCAGATAAGATATCAATAAACTCTGGTGCCGTAAATAATCCAGACTTAATCACCCAAGCAGCCAAAAGATTTGGTTCCCAATGTGTGGTGTTATCAATTGATGCTAAAAAGAAAGGTGATAGCTGGAATGTATTTATAAATGGTGGTAGAAAGGACACTGGTTTAGATGTAATCAAATGGGCCCAAAAAGGTGTAGGGTTAGGGGCAGGGGAAATAGTCATTAACAGCATTGATGCCGATGGAGTTAAAACAGGGTATGACCTTGGTTTAATATCTAAGCTGACCCATAGTGTCAATGTACCCATTGTTGCCTCAGGGGGAGCAGGAGCAAAAGAACATTTTTTAGAGGCATTTAACCACGGAGCCGACGCAGCATTGGCTGCTTCAGTATTTCATTTCAATGAAATCAGTATTACTGAATTAAAAACATATTTAAGCACAGCAGGGATTCCAGTGAGAAAGGGGTAGTTTACTATGGATATAATCTTTGATGAAAAGGGGCTTATTCCAGCCATTGTACAGGACCATAAGAACAAAGAAGTCCTTATGCTGGCATATATGAATGAAGAGGCAGTACAAAAAACAATGGATACTGGATTTGCCCATTTTTATAGTAGGAGTAGGAAAAAGCTATGGAAAAAAGGTGAAACTTCAGGTAACTTGCAAAGGGTTATATCACTGGATATAGACTGTGATACAGATACCATCTTACTAAAAGTTGAACAAACAGGAGTTGCCTGCCATACTGGTGAAAGGACATGCTTTTTTAACAGGTTAATAGAATTTAAAAGTACCAATACCGAAAATGAGGTAATGGAAAAACTGTATGGCATTATAAAAGATAGAAGGGCAAACCCTAAAGAAGGATCCTATACCAACTATTTATTCAATTCAGGTATAGATAAAATATTAAAAAAAGTCGGGGAAGAGACCAGTGAAGTCATAATCGCCAGCAAAGGAATCGAAGCAAATAAAAGGAATAAAGAAGTGACCTATGAAATATCAGACTTAGTCTATCACCTACTGGTGTTGATGGTGGAACTGGACATAAGCCCAAATGAGATTAGAGAAGAACTGGGGGTCAGAATGTTGTAATTAAGTTTCTTAATTACAACATTCTGACCCCTTGAATTATGTTGTTTAAATTTGCCAGTGAGGGTATAATTGAAGTAAATTAAATAATTGGCAGGAGAGATGGAGAGCCACATTTTTTAAACTATATTTAGTATAGTTTAAAAAGTGTGGCTTTTTTATCTAATAACAAGGAGGGAAAACATGAAGAAAATAACAGGTCTTATTTTATCCTTTGGTTTAATTTTGTTATTTCAATTGCTATTATTCCAACTAATGCCCTTTGGTTTTTACTATTTAGCACTATCCATAGGAAGTTCATTATTAGCAATATTTGCAGGCCACATTTATGATAACAAATGGCGGAACAAAAAAGGACAAGTATCTTTAGAACCTGAAAATCACAACATAAATGAAGGTCTCTTCAACATTTCTGAAACCATGAGTGTTGATATTCAACAACTGTTATGGCTATCAGAAAACAATGTTGAAGCCTTTAAGAAGTTAGCATCATTTTTTAGAAGAATTCAAGAAAACAGTGAGCAAAATGCCGCCAGTGCCCAGGAAATAACAGCTACCATGGAAGAATTTGTTTCTAATTTTCATGCCCTAAATAACAATATAATTAAGATTGAGGATGAGTCAGAAAAGTCCTATCATATGTTAAACAGCAACAAAAATACCATGGAAGGTATACAAAAATTTATGTTGGATTTATCAACATCCATAAAAGGTACCTATGAAAGTCATGAGGAACTATTTAATTCATCAAAGGCCATTGATAAGATCGTACAATACATACAAGGAATATCCAGTCAAATAAATCTATTGGCATTAAATGCCTCCATTGAAGCTGCCAGGGCAGGGGAAGCAGGAAGGGGATTTTCTGTGGTGGCAGATGAAATTAAAAAACTTTCTGGGGAAACCAGTAAATCCATCGATGAAATAAAAAAGGTCGTTGAGGCCATAACCTCTGGTATAAATAAAACCAATGAATCTATTATGGATTTTGTGGAGCAAATAGAAAGCACTGAGAAAATGGCCCAAGAGTCTGCCACTGTGGTGGTTGGAATTGAGGAAGTGATAGTTAATATCAGAAAATCCATGGAACAGCTGAAAAATATATCTGAAAAGCAGTTATTATCATCCACTGAAATAAGTAAGGGTTCCCATGCATTTGCCGTTGCCGTGGAGGATACCCATGGTATGCTATTTGAGTTATTGAGGATAGTGGATGTACAGCAAGGGAAAAACGATGAAATAATTGAATTTAGCAATAAGCTTGGTGAAATATCAGAAGAATTCCAAGAGACCATAGTTAGGCTTAAGAAAAATAACGAAATAATCTTTGGAGTAAATCCCTTTACATCTCCTGAGAACATTAGGAATATGTATTCCCCTATTTTGGCCAAGGTGTGTGGGGAGATTGGCCTTAAATCTAGAACAGTTATAGTAAAGAACTATGAATCCCTTAGCAATTGGATTAAAGAAGGAAAAATTGACGTGGGTTGGTTTTCCCCCTTTGCATATGTAAAGGCCCATGAAGCCAGTGGAGTAATTCCCATGGCTACTCCTATAGTTAACGGTAAGGATTCATACACAGGCTACATAATAACTAAGAAATCAAGTGGGATAAAATCTTTGGAGCAATTCAAAAACAAAACCTTTGGATATGTGGATGAAAACAGTGCATCTGGTTATCTATTCGCTAAAAATATGTTCAAAAAAAGCGGAATAAATCCAGACAATTTCTTTTCCCAAACCAGCTTTTTAGGAAGTCATGACAAAGTCATAAAGGCTGTGCTAGCTGGAGAAATCCAAGGGGGAGCCACATACAGCGAAGCATTCCAATTTGCCAAAGAAGAGGGGTTACCCATCGATGAGCTGGAAATAGTGGCAATGACTGAAAGCATTCCCAAAGATGCCATTGGAGCTAACCCAAACCTTCCAAAAGAAGTTTTAGAAAAACTCCAAAGGGCCCTAATAGAATTTAAAAGGGGAGATGATTTTAAAACCCCTGTGGAAGGCTTCGTACCAAGCAGCAACGAAAAGTACGACATAGTAAGAGAAGTGGTGTAAAAAATCGGGGTCAGGCTTTAATAATTTAGTAATTAAATTATTAAAGCCTGACCCCGTTATTTGCTTTATTTACCTCCTACAATTGTTTGTAGGACTTTTACGTCTTTAATCCTGTCTGGTTCTATTCCGAATATATCTTCTGACAATATTACAAAGTCAGCTAATTTTCCTGTGGTTATTGAGCCTTTGATATTTTCTTCAAAGGATGCATAGGCAGCCCCAAGGGTATAACCATGTACAGCTTCTTCCACTGTAAGCTTTTGGTCTGGTAGCCAACCCTCTTCAGGATAGCCTTTTAAGTCTTTGCGGGTAACTGCACAGTAGATTCCCTGAAGAACATTTAAGGTTTCCACTGGGCTATCAGAACCACAAGCCACATGCACTCCGCGATCTAACATACTTTTCCAATTGTATGAAGTGCTGGCTAATTCCTTGCCCACCCTTGCTTCAACGATGTGAAGATCATAGTCTATAAAAATAGGCTGAATATGTGCAACAACCCCTTGATCCCTGTATTTATCCAAAAGGGTTTCATCAGTAATCTGACAGTGTATTATTGAGTGTCTATGATCCTTACGGGGATTGTCCCTTTGGGCTTTCTCATAGCTTTCAAAGGCCATGTACATTATTCCATCCCCTATACAGTGAATGGCTACTTGCATTTTGCTATCATGGGCTTTTTTTATAAGTTCATCCAGTTGTTCTTGGGTATAGATGGAGATTCCTTGGGTAGTGGGATCGTCTGCGTAAGGCTTTGATAGGTAAGCAGTTCTAGCTCCCAGCGAACCATCAGCTAAAACCTTTAACGGACCCATTTTGTACCAATCATCCCCCACTCCAGTATTAAAGCCCTTTTCTAAAAAGCTATTAAGCTTATCTACAGTGGGTAACAGGCATTGTTGGTATACGCGGATAGGTAGTTTTTTTTCTGCAGCCAATTGCTTGTAAGCTTCTATTACTTTTAGATAATCCTTCCCTGGCATAGCCTCAAAATCATCGGACTGAACAGATGTAATCCCTTGGGCCAAAACCTTCTCACTGGCCATTAATAATAAATCCTTTATGTCCTCAACGGAAGGCTCAGGGATCTTTTCTAAAATCAGGTTCAATGCTTTTTCCCTAAATACACCCGTGGGTTCCCCATGTTCATCCAAATCGAAATGTCCACCTTCTATTTGAGGGGTATCCTTTGTAATCCCAGCTAACTCTAAAGCTTTAGAGTTCACCACTGTTACATGGCCACAGGCTCTGGTTGCGATAATGGGATAGTCAGTGGAGATTTTATCTAAATCGTACTTAGAGGGGAATCTTTTTTCTGTGAATTGGTCATGATTCCAGCCACGGCCTTCAACCCAATGCCCCTTTTGAAAGGATTTCTCTTTGATAAAGTGTTTCATCTTGTTAATGAGCTCATCAAGGGAGGGAGTATTTATAAGATTACATTTCACCAAACTGGCACCATAGTTTAATAAATGCATGTGACTGTCATTAAACCCTGGAAGCATAAGCTTACCCTCTAAATCAATGATTTTGGTTTCAGGATTTTTAAACTTAAGGGGATCTCCTGTTTTTCCCACCTCTGAAATTTTACCATCTTTAATCAGAACCCATGTTGCCTCTGGCAGTTTGGGGTCCATGGTCACAATCTTTCCATTATGTATTATTAAGTCCATATGTACACCACCTTAACTTATTGATTAGCATAATTATAAAGCACCATAGGATAAAAAACAACTTAAGGCATTTTTAGTTAAACTTATTGTAATATAATCGTAACATTTAATTGCTATCATAAGGGAAAAGCCATAGGAGGTATATTAATGGGAGAAGAAGTACTTTCCAGATGTGGTAACAGATGTGATTTGTGCTTAGCCTATAAAGCAAATATTGAAAAAAATGACCAGCGGCACACTCTAAGTCATGGCTGGTATAGATTTTTCGGATTAAAAATTAACCCTGAAGATATGTATTGTGAGGGTTGTATAGAAGATAGAAGCTGTATCAAGAATAAGTTAGCAGGCTGCAACTGTGAGGTTAGGCCATGTGTAATTAAAAAAAGCATAGAAAATTGCTCACAATGTGATGAATTTCCCTGTGAGAAAATATCCAATACCTTTGTATCCTATGATGATATTAAAAAAAAATATGGTGGAAAAATAACCAGGATAGAAAGGAAAACCTTTATTCTACCATATGAAAATAAAGATAGGCTAATGGATTTGAAAAAGAAGTATGGGGTTAATTCACCTATGCTAAACAAACTAATAAAACCCGATGAAAAGGCCATAAGTAAATTTTTGGAGGAAAAAGAAGTGGTAAATGCATGGAAAAATATCCAAAGATTTATTATGGGAAATTATCAGGTTAAGGAACGTTTAATTTTTTATGGAGATGAATATGGTTGGGCACTGCAATATAAAAATGACAATGAAACCCTTTTGACCATGTTCCCAAGACGCAAAAAGCTTGAAATAATGATTACACTGGGTAGAAAAGAATTGAAAAGGTTAGACCTGTATGAAGAAAATATCAGTGAGAATACAATCCAGTTAATTGAAGAAACCCATAGATTCAGCGATGGTAAATGGGTATGGATAGACGTAAAAAACAAAGAAAGTGCCAAAGATGTAGTTCATTTAATTAAGATCAAAGAAACTCCCCTAAGGGAAACCTCCTAAACCACTTATAAAAGTGGTTTTTTTGTATAAAAAATTGAAATTTGAAGAATAATATCTCATGGTATTTTATCCCAATGAAAGGAGATTAGTTCATGGCAGAAAGATTAGTATTGCAACCCAAAAATGATATGGAAAGACCACTGCCCCAAGAAAAGTTTGATGAATTAGAGGAATACATAGATAGCCTTGAGGAAAGTGAGGGCACACTTATTCAAGTACTACATAAGGCCCAAAGCCTCTTTGGATATTTACCTAGGGATGTGCAACTTTTTGTGGCTAGGAAACTGGATATACCAGGGGTTAAGGTTTATAGTGTTGTTAGCTTTTACAATTACTTTAACGATAAGGCTCCAGGGGAAATAATCATAAATGTATGTACAGGGACTGCCTGCTTTGTTAAAGGGGCAGATAAGATAATGGGACAGTTTGAAGAAAAGCTGGGCATAGGCTCTGGCCAAACCACCGAAGATGGTAGATTCACACTTAATGGGGTTCGCTGTGTGGGTGCATGTGGTTTAGCACCAGTGGTTATAGTAGGTGAAAAGGTTTTTGGTAGGGTTAAGCCAGATGAGCTTGATAAAATTATTGCCCAGTATGAAAGGAAAGAAAAATAATGAAATCTTTAAAGGAACTTAGAGAACTAAAAGAAAAGGCTCGGGAAAATTTAAAAATGAGGCAATCAGGACATGAAGATACCATAAGAATTCAAATAGGAATGAGCACTTGTGGCATAGCTGCTGGAGCTAGGGAGACCCTTTTGGCCATGATGGATGAAATTGGCCAAAGAAAACTAGATAATATTCTTGTAACCCAAGTGGGTTGTATGGGGAATTGCTATGATGAGCCAATTGTCAGGATCCAAAAACCAGGACAGTCTGAGGTACTTTACGGCAAAGTAAATGCTCAAAAGGGTAAAGAGATTATAGATAGATATATCTTAAAAGGGGAGATGTTAGATGAACTAACCCTCCCGAAATCCCATTAGAGTATGAAGATAGGAGGTTAATTTAGGTGAACAAATACAGGTCACATCTATTGGTTTGTGGTGGAACTGGTTGTGAATCTCAGGAAAGTGAAAAACTAGCCAATTTCCTTAAGGTTATCATTGATAAAAAAGGATATAAAGATGAGGTTCAAGTTATAAAAACAGGCTGTTTTGGTTTCTGCGAGAAAGGACCCATTGTAAAGGTGCTACCAGACAATGTGTTTTATGTGGAAGTATCCCCAAAGGATGCCAAAACCATAGTAGAAGAACATGTCATTAAAGGGAGGGTGGTGGAATCCTTATTATATAATGAACATGATAGTCAAGAGAAAATTCCCCTGCAAGAGGATATGTCCTTTTACAAAAAACAGGTGCGTATAGCCCTGAGGAATTGCGGATTAATAGACCCTGAAAACATAGAAGAATATATTGCCTTAGAGGGATATGAGGCATTAGGAAGGGTACTAACTGAGATGGAGCCTGAAGAGGTAATAAAGATAGTAAAGGACAGTGGACTAAGGGGCCGTGGTGGTGGAGGGTTTCCCACAGGTTTTAAATGGGAATTAACCTATAGAAATAAAGCTGATAAGAAATATATTGTTTGTAATGCCGACGAAGGCGACCCTGGTGCTTTTATGGACCGAAGTATTTTAGAGGGAGACCCCCACAGTGTGTTAGAAGCAATGGCCATTGCGGGCTATGCCATTGGAGCTAGTAAAGGGTATATATACATTCGAGCTGAGTATCCCTTGGCCATCGAAAGGTTAAAGGTTGCAATAAAGCAAGCCAGGGAATATGGAGTTTTAGGTACAGATATCTTTGAAACGGGCTTTAATTTTGATATAGATATTAAGTTCGGGGCTGGAGCATTCGTTTGTGGTGAAGAAACAGCATTGATAAACTCCATAGAAGGTGGTAGAGGAGAACCAAATGCTAAGCCGCCATTTCCAGCGGAAAGTGGTCTTTATGATAAACCTACCTGTGTGAACAATGTAGAGACCTTTGCCAATGTACCTGCGATAATTTTAAATGGTGCAGATTGGTATTCTAAAATTGGAACTGAAAAGAGTAAGGGAACAAAGGTTTTCGCATTAGCGGGTAAAGTTAATAACGTAGGTCTAGTTGAGGTACCCATGGGAATCAGCTTAAAGGAGATAATCTACGATATCGGTGGAGGTATAAGGGGTAACAAGAGGCTTAAAGCTGTTCAAACGGGAGGTCCCTCAGGGGGATGTATTCCTGAGCAAAATCTAGATATTCCCATCGATTACGAAAGTCTTAAGACCATCGGCTCCATGATGGGATCGGGTGGTATGATAGTGATGGATGAGGATGATTGTATGGTAAATATCTCAAGGTTTTATTTGGAATTTACCGAAGAGGAATCCTGTGGAAAATGCACCCCATGCCGTATCGGTAATAAGAGATTACATGAAATACTCAAAAAGATAGTGGAAGGTGATGGTACCGAAGAGGATTTGGAAAGATTAGTGGATCTAGGTGAAATGATAAAAGAAAGTTCATTGTGTGGTTTAGGTCAAACATCCCCAAATCCTATACTAAGTACATTGAAATACTTCCGCGACGAATATATACAGCATGTGAAATACAAAAATTGTCCCGCAGGGGTATGTAAAAAATTAAAACATGAGCCTGCCCCCCAGTCGAGTCAAGTTTAGGTGGTGAAACCATGGAAAAAAAAGTAACAGTTACCATAAATGATAAAGAGGTTAGTGTTCCAAGGGAATATACGATATTAAATGCAGCTGTGGAAGCTGGTGTGAAAATACCAACTTTGTGTCACTTAGATCTTCATGATTTAAAAATGGTGAATCGCACGGCATCTTGTAGGGTTTGCATGGTTGAGGTGGAGGGCAGTCCTAAGCTAAATCCAGCCTGTGCCACCCCCGTTACAGACGGGATGAAGGTACGAACAGATACCATGAAAGCCATAACAGCTAGAAGGATGTCAGTGGAATTACTACTATCAAATCATCCCACAGATTGTCTGATTTGCCAGAGGAATTTGCGTTGTGAGCTTCAAGCCCTTGCCATGGAACTAGGAGTTAGAGAGATCCATTATTCAGGGGAAAGAACCCACTACCATTTAGATACATCCAGTCAGGCTGTGGTTAAAAACCAAGACAAGTGTATCTTGTGCCGTAGATGTGAAACAGCGTGTAATGCTGTACAAACCTGTGGCATACTATCAGCACTGAACAGAGGCTTTGAAACAGTGGTTGGACCCGCATTTAATCTACCAATGGTTGAAACATCATGCACCTATTGTGGTGGTTGCGTTTCGGTATGTCCAACTGCAGCGTTAACAGAGGTAACGCACATAGGTAAGGTGTGGGAAGCATTGAGAAACCCTAACAAGTACGTGGTGGTGCAAACGGCACCTGCTATTAGGGTGGCCTTAGGTGAGCTTTTTGGAATGGAGCCAGGCACCATAGTAACAGGGAAGCTGGCGGCAGGGTTAAGGAGAATGGGTTTTGATCAGGTTTTTGATACAGACTTTGGTGCAGATGTAACCATATTGGAAGAGGCCAGTGAGCTTTTACACCGTTTAGAAAATGGTGGGACACTTCCCATGCTAACAAGTTGTTGCCCTGCTTGGGTAAGTTTTATTGAACATCAATTCCCAGATTTAGTGGATATACCCTCCACATGTAAATCTCCACATATAATGGTTGGTACAATAATAAAAACATACTTTGCTGAGAAGAATAACATCGACCCTAAAGATATAACTGTTGTTTCAATAATGCCCTGCGTGGCCAAAAAGGCTGAGGCCGCAAGGACTGAGCTTTCAATTGATGACTATAACAATGTTGATATCGTAATAACCACAAGGGAACTAGGTATGATGTTTAAAGAAGCAGGTATAGATTTTGATAAACTACCCGATGAGGACTATGACCATCCATTGGGTGAAACCACAGGAGCTTCCGTTATCTTTGGAACAACAGGTGGTGTAATAGAAGCTGCTGTACGTACAGTACATGAATGGAAAACCGGACAAGAACTAGAGCAGGTTGAATACAAGCAATTACGGGGAATAGAAGGATTAAGGGAAGCAAAAGTTCAGGTTAACGGTACTGAGCTTAATATAGGAATCGCCCACGGCCTTGGAAATGCCCGTAAACTCTTGGAGGACATAAGAAATGGCAATTCAAAATATCATGCCATTGAAATAATGGCATGTCCTGGTGGATGTATAGGTGGTGGCGGCCAACCATACCACTGGGGTAATGATGAAGTGGTAAAAGCTAGGCAAAGGGCAATTTATCAAGAGGATGAGCGTAAGACTGTGAGGAAATCTCATCTCAACCGTGAAGTACTTAAAATGTATGAGGAGTACTTTGACAAGCCTTATAGTGAGAAGGCCCATGAATTACTACACACAAGTTATACACCTAAAGAGAGAATATAGCTAAAAGGAGGCCAATGGCCTCCTTTTAGCTATACACAAACTTAACAAAGTCATTGACCATAAAGACCAGTAAATATAAAATTAAGTTATGTGGAGTGGATATGAGGAGGTGTGTTATGAGGGGAAATACATTATCTTTGTCTTTTGATAACTTAATTGATGCACTAACTGTTCAAGACAATCCCTACAAAATGGGACTAAATAAAGGCTGGGATTTAACTTGGCAAAGATTTGGACCTAGGGTACAGGAAAATTGGATTAATACTGATATCCCAAAGGAGCTTGAATATATCTATGACTTTCATGGAAGTGGATTTGAAGGGTTTTTCAAATTATCCACATTGGGCACCACCATCTATAAGGGGAATTTCTCCTTACCTCCCAAATGGGAAGATAGGGAAACTTTTTTGGTGCCAGGGGTAATAAATTCATATTTTAATGTTTACATAAATAGTTTATTAGTAGATACTAAAAAATCCATGGGAAATATCAACATTACACCATATGTCAATCCCAGTGATAACACCATAGAAATCGAGATTTTACCCAAGTTCTTGGAGCTATCCCAAGATGATGCACTTTTTTTCAATGGAATTTTTGGTGAGGTATATTTACATTCTCAGCCCAAGACCTTTATTAAAGAGTTGCATACACAAAACACAAGTTCACTGTTTGGCTTTGATGTGGCTGTTCAAAATTGCTATCCTACACCAAACGTAGTCCAATTGAATATATATCTATTTGATTCACAAAATAGCAAGAGCATTAATATATTTTCCCATAAGCTTTTTATACAAGGGTTAAAAACAGAAAACATTAGGGGCAATATCCCACTTAATAAACTAGACTTAGCTAAAAATATATCTAGGCGTAAGGTAATACTAATTTTAAAAGAGCTAAATGGAAACACCATAGAAGTTAAAACTGGTGATTTTCTTGAAAGGATAAATACACTTCACAAATAAGGGGGCGGTAGTTATCAGGATTTTCTATGCTTTGGAATTTGATGATTCCACAAAGGATTACCTTTTTAATATTCAAAGCCAAGTTGTAAGTGAGAACATTAAAGGAAACTTTACAGACAAAGATAATTTTCATCTAACCTTAAGATTTATAGGGGAAGTACAAGAAGAAAAACTGGATGAATATAAAGAGGTATTAAATCAAACAGGTGTAAATTTTAGATGTTTTAATATAACAACATCAAATATAGGAATTTTCCCACGGGGGAACAAGGATATCCTCTGGGTGGGCATTGAAAGAAATAATAGGCTAAGGGAAATATATAGGACTTTAGAAGATAACCTAGAAAAGATTGGAATTGAAAAAGAACAACGGACCTACAAGCCCCACATAACCTTAGGAAGAGAATTAGTATTAAGACCCGATACATTAGAAAAAGTCTATTTTCATAATGAGAAAATACTTATAAATAAAATTTCTCTTATGCACAGTACAAGGGTGGGAGGTAGGCTTATTTATCTGCCCTTGGCAACATGTTACTTAAAATAGTAGTTGAGGAGGAAATTAAGGTGAAAGAGTTACGTTTTTCTGGTGAAGCAATAGTAACAGGTGAAGGCTCCATGGATTATTTAAAAGGGTTTGCGTCAAAAAGAGCATTAATAATCACAGGATCACGCTCCATGTTCGACAATGGAACCATAGGGAAAATTGAAAAAATTTTAGTAGCCAATAAAACAAATTATAAAATATTTTCAGGAGTTAAGGCCAACCCCACCACCCAACAGGTGTATGAGTGTTTGGATCAAATGAAGGATTTTGCTCCCGATGCGGTGATAGCCGTAGGAGGTGGATCAGCCATTGACTTAGCAAAGGTAGCCACTGTATTTTATGAGCATAATTTAGACTTTGAAACCGCCACAGAAAAAGGGATCCCAGAAAACAGGCAGATTAGATTTGTAGCCATTCCTTCCACATCAGGAACAGCCACTGAAGTAACAAAGGCAGCTGTAATTACATTTACTGAAGACAATATAAAGATAGGATTTAAATCCAATGCATTTATCCCGGACATTGCCATTTTAGATCCCATAATAACCTTATCAATGCCTAAAAATGTGGTGGCAGAGACGGGGATGGATGCAATGACACATGGGGTAGAAGCCTTTATAAATAAAAACATCGATGACTTTACTTCTGCCATGGCCAAGGGTGCCATTGAGGGATTATATAGATTTTTACCCATATCCTATGAGCAAGGGGATATAAAAGCCAGGGAAAAGGTCCATAATTTTCAAGCCCTAGCTGGTTGTACTTTTACCAATGTAGGTTTAGGTATGGCCCACGGCATTTCTCATGCCATTGGAGGCATGTATGATTTAGGCCATGGACTAATAAATGCGGTGGTACTTCCCTATGTGTTAAAATACAATTCAAGGGATCCTTGGGTACAAAATAGGTTAGAAGAACTTGATAAGCTGGTGCAAGAACCTAGCTTCATTGAAGCTATTATAAATTTAAATCAAAGGCTTAGTATACCAAAATCCTTTGAAGAGATGGGTATAAGTTCTGAAGTATTTGACAAAAATTTTGAAGTACTCTTGGAAAACTCCCTTAAAGGCTCAACCAGGGTAAACCCAGTGACTATTACAAAAAAAGAAATGGAAACTCTCTTAAAATCAATATATATTGGAAAACTCCCTTAATTTAGGGAGTTTTTAATCTAAATAAAGGAAATTAAAGGGGCGATGAAGAATAATACCTAAGTATAAACTGGAAAAGGGAGAGGTCCTATGGGTAACAAGAAGATAATTTTTATAATACCATTGATTGTGATTTCCGCTATAATATTAGGTGTAGTGATAAATGGAGGGAGAGAAAAACAGGTTACCATTGATTTATCAGAAGTGGATAAGGTTACATATGGAGAAACCATGGTTATAAAAGATCAAGATATGATAAAGGATATAGTCAGTATAATAAATTCATCAAAACAGAAGAAAACCCAAGCAATTCCTTTTTACGGTAATTATATAAAAATTACCATGTCACACAATATGGTAATAACACTCCTTTGCCCTGATAATAAGGAGTTAAAGGGTGAATTTGATGAAGAGATTTTTATGTTTGTTTATCAATTGGATGATGATGGGTTAGTCTTTAGGGAAGTAATCTTTAGAAATAAAGACTTAGCTTATATGTTAATGGAATTGAACTATTATGAAGCTTCAAGCTTTAGAGCCATAAATGAACAGTTGATTCAAGAAATTTATGGTGTTATAAAGGCCAATAAGCATGAAGAATTACTGTTTACAAAACAATAAGTATTTTTTTCAAAAAGTACTTGACCCTGCCCTTGGGGCAGGGTTTATTATGTACTTGGAGGTGGTTTTATGTACACAAAAGAGGTATGTAATAAAACAGGATTGACACCAAAAAGTTTACGGATATATGAGGAAAAGGGACTAGTGACACCCCAACGGGATGTTAATGGCTACAGGAAATATAGTGAAAAAGACATGTTGAAGCTTCGTGAGATCCTTTTACTTAAGGAGTTAGGATTTTCCTTACATGATATTAAAATTTTAATCAACAAAAATACTGGTGAAGACAACATGTTTGTTAGAAGTATATATTTTCAAAAGCAAGCAATAACTAAAAAGATTCTAGCACTGAAAAACATTGAAAAGACATTAGAAAATAGTATTCATACCCTTATAAATGATAGTAGTATTGGTTCTGATTCTCATTTCGAAACCATGGAAAAAGTACTGGAGAAGAACAATAGATACATTCGCAACTGGGTAGACAACTGGAATTTTGATTCTTGGGCGATAAGGTATGACCAATCAGTTTTATTAAATAATGACGAACTTAAACTATTTCAAGATTATAAATTGGTTTTAAAAGAGATACAAAATGAATTACAAATAACTGAATCAACAAAGATATTAGATTTAGGCTGTGGCACTGGAAACCTTACAGGATTGTTTAGTAAGAAATGCGAAGTTTATGGGATAGATCAAAGCCTTGAAATGCTTCTACAATGCAAAGAAAAGTACCCTTATATGAAATTAAGATTGGGTAATTTTTTAGATCACCAATATATAGAAAATACAAGATTTGACTATATCGTAAGTACTTATGCTTTTCATCATCTTACCAAAGAAGAAAAAGAAGTGGCACTTGATCACATGCAAAAATCTTTAAAACCAGAAGGTAAGATAATAATTGGTGATTTAATGTTTTTAAACAATAATATGAGGGAAGAAAGAAGAGAAGAATTTATATTAAAAGGGCGAGAAGATTTATGGGAAGTGGTGGAAGAAGAATTCTACGGTAATATAGAGGAAATAAAACAATATGTTGAAGAAAGAGGCATTAAATTCAGTTATAGACACTTTACTAATTTTACATGGATATTGATAATAGGTGGATAAGAGTGGAGTTTATTATTTAATTAAAATAATCATAGGAAGTTAAGAAAAGGGGGACTTTTCGTTCTTTAAGCTAAAAAAGTAATTGAATGTTTTTTAAATTGGTGCTAAGATAAATGTAAGGAAATCGTTTGCATTCCTAAAAAAACTATAATATTTTTTAAGGTCATGAAATATTATATAACAAGCGAAAATAATACAAAATACTGTAAAATGACAAATGAAACTTTCGAAACAACCCTAAGAAATAACTTAATACATAACTGTAATAATCAGATTAAGTTATTTTTTTTAGTATTTATGCAAACGGTTTCATTAAAAGAAAGACAAAATAATCTATAAAAATGGGAGGAGTGATATGTTTGAAGGGGCGTTTTAGTAAACCAATAGCATTTATACTTGTATTTTTAATGGTCTTTTTGGTAGGAGACATCTTTTTTGTTAACATTGGTATAGCTCAGCCAGGGGGGGAAATCCCACAAAATACCCTTAGGATTCATTATAAAAGAACTGACAATAATTATGCCAATCTAGGGGTATGGATTTGGGAAGATGTAAAAAATCCCTCACAGAACTGGCCCTCTGGAGCCAAAGTCTTCGAAGAGGTACAAACTGATTATGGGGCATATGTGGATGTTGAATTATCAAACAATGCCTCTAAAGTTGGATTCCTTGTGGTCAATGTAACTAATGGCGATAAGGATGGGGGAGATAAATTATTAGAAATCTATACCCCAGAAATCAACGAGGTATGGATAAAACAAGGTTCTGACGAGGTTTTCCTATGGGAACCTGTGGATCTTCCACCAAATACCATAAGAATACATTATCATAGGGAAGATGGCAATTATGATGGTTGGAGTACTTGGACTTGGGGGGATGTTAAAACCCCGTCTGAACAAGTGGGCTCTTGGCCACAAGGAGCAAGTGATCTAACAGGTATCGGTAAATATGGTGCGTATTACGATATCGAGCTTAAGGAAGATGCCCAAAGTATAGGATTTTTGTTTGTATATAAACAAACCGGTGCACAAACTGGAGATTTGAGGTTTGAGATGTTAGATACCTATAACGAAATATTTATAAAACACGATAACGAAGTCCATACAAATCCCTTTGGCTCTGTTCCCATAGTAATGAATTCCGCAGAGCAGCTCTCAGAACAGAAGATTGAACTGAGATTTTCTAAAACAGAAGGGCTTACAGTGGAAAGGTTATTTGAAGAAATAATACTAAAAAATAAAGACGGTGGCGAAGTGGCCATATCAAATATCGTAATAAATAGCAATAACACCATAGAACTAACAGGGGATTTTAAAGCAGATTCCAATCCATTTTATGTTACCTATGGAGAAAGAACTGTATTAGCTGCCATAGGTTGGAGGATGATTGATGAGTTGTATGGGTATGACGGCGAATTGGGTGCTAAACTAAATGAAGATGGCTCAGCTCTCATAAAGCTTTGGTCTCCAAAGGCTGATAATGTATCAATAATCCTCTATGATAAGGACGATCAATTTAAAATTGTTAAAGATAATATAAAGATGACCCTAGGTGATAGTGGCGTTTGGCAAGTTACACTAAACACCGAAAATACAGGGCTTGATAACTTAAGGGGTTATTACTATCACTATAGGATTACCCATGGAAATGATACAAAGATAGCCTTAGATCCCTATGCTAAGTCCATGGCTACATGGAGTCATACAAATGTTTCCTCAGATTATCCATATGGCAAAGCTGCCATTATTGATCCATCTTCCATCGGTCCAGAACTATCCTATGCCAATATACCTGGATTTGAAAAAAGAGAGGATGCAATTATTTACGAAGTTCACGTTAGGGATTTTACATCAGATCCAAACATATCCCATGAACTAAAAGCCCAGTTTGGTACCTTTGCTGCATTTGTTGAAAAGCTTGACTATATTCAACAATTGGGTGTTACCCATATTCAATTATTACCTATTATGAGCTATTTCTTTGGTAACGAATGGGAAAATGCTGTTAGGTTATTGGAATATCAATCTACCAATACCAACTACAATTGGGGATATGACCCCCATAGCTATTTCTCAGTATCTGGAATGTACTCTGAAAATCCAGACGACCCAGAGCTAAGGATACACGAACTGAAGACATTGATTAATGAAATCCATAGACGTGAAATGGGTGTTATCCTTGACGTGGTATTTAATCACACAGCTAGGGTGGGGATTTTCGAAGACCTAGTTCCAAACTACTATCATTTCATGGATGCAGATGGTACTCCCCGTACAAGTTTCGGTGGTGGTAGATTAGGTACAACCCACAAAATGTCACGGAGGATCTTAGTGGATTCCATAACTTATTGGGTGGAAGAATTCAAGGTTGATGGTTTCCGCTTTGATATGATGGGAGACCACGATGCGGAAAGTATTCAAATAGCCTATGATGAAGCTAAAAAACTAAATCCAAACATTATAATGATTGGAGAAGGATGGAGAACCTATGCTGGTGACGCAGGGGATAATGTTAGACCAGCTGACCAGGACTGGATGCAATACACCGAAGCTGTGGGTAGTTTCTCAGATGAGTTCAGAAATGAACTAAAATCTGGCTTTGGCAATGAAGGTCAACCTCGCTTTATCACCGGTGGTGCTAGAAATATTCAACAAATATTAGACAACATAAAGGCTCAGCCCCACAACTTTGTTGCCGACCAACCTGGGGACGTGGTGCCTTATATTGAAGCCCACGATAATCTAACACTATATGATGTTATCGCATACTCAATTCGTAAGGATCCTGAGTTACCAGAAAACAATTTGGAGATTCATAAACGAATCCGTATAGGAAATGTCATGGTGTTAACTGCACAGGGTACAGCATTTATCCATGCAGGACAGGAATATGGCCGTACAAAACAATGGAGGGAAGAAGCAGCCACCCCTCCATATAAATCCACACAAATGTACAATATGGATGGCTCCCCATTTAAGTATCCATATTTCATCCATGACTCCTACGATTCATCAGATATTATAAATAGATTTGACTGGGAAAAGGCTACAAACGCCAATTCTTACCCAATTAACAATGTAACACAAGAATATACAGCTGGTTTGATTCAGTTAAGAAAATCCACAGATGCCTTCAGATTAGGGTCAAAGGATTTAATTGATGCAAATGTTACTTTAGTAGAAGCACCAGAGATTAAAGCTAGGGATTTGGTAATAGCATACAGAAATGAAGCCACCAATGGTGATGCATATTATGTGTTTGTAAATGCAGACACCGAGGTAAGAACCTTAAGTTTAAAGGTGGATTTAAGAAAAGGCTTAGTGCTAGTGGATGATGATGAGGCTGGTACAGAAGGAGTCTCAGAAATCAGCGGATTTAACTTAACATCTAAAAATATAACCCTAGAACCATTGACAACTGTGGTTATAAAAATGGATGCTGGCACAGAAAACAGAGGCTCAGCATTAAAATGGATACTAGGAGGATTAGCCCTCTTAGCAGCATCCATCACAGCATATGTAGCAAAAAATAAACGGAAGTAAAAATCAGGGTCAGGCTCGGTTAATTCCACTGTGGAATTAACCGAGCCTGACCCTGTTCTACACCTATGCATATCCTCATATAATTTTTAGGTAAGAGTAAATTATTTGAGGAGGTGGGGGTTTGAGTAAAGTTGTTTTGACAGGGAATCAAGCAGTAGCTCGGGGGTTTTGGGAGGCTGGTGGTGTTGTGGCATCCAGTTATCCTGGCTCTCCTACGGTGGAGATTTTAGATTCACTAAAAGAATACAAGGAAATCCAAAGTAAATGGGCCACAAACGAAAAAGTTGCCTTGGAAATAGCCATGGGAGGAAGCTTTGCAGGAGCTAGATCCATGGTTTCCATGAAACATGTGGGCGTAAATATTGCCGCAGATCCATTTATGACTTTTACACAAATCAAAACTAATGGAGGATTTCTATTAGTTGTGGGGGATGACCCTGGGTTAAGTAGTTCACAAAACGAGCAAGATACTAGGTTTTACGGCAAATTTGCCAATTGTGTGGTTTTGGAGCCTGCCACACAGCAAGAGGTTAAGGATTATGTGATAATGGGCCTGGATATAAGTGAGAGATTCAATACCCCTGTTATTCTTAGGTTAACCAGTAGATTATGTCATAGTAGGGGTATAGTTCAATTAGGTAAACGTAATAAAGTAAAGGTGGAAGGTTTTAAAGAAGATCAAAGCCGTTACTGTATGCTCCCCCCCTATGCCAATGAACAACAGTACTTTATGAAAGATCGTCTTCAAAGTTTAGTGGAGTCCAAAGATATGGAAGATTTAATATTATTTGAAGGTGACAAAAAGGACGTGCTTATAATAACATCGGGTTTTTGTCATAAAGTGGTTAAGGAACTAAACTTAAATGCTGATATATTAAAGCTAGGTATTGTATATCCATTACCCATAAAACAGATAAAGGATGTTGTCCAAAATTATAAAAGGGTTATTGTTGTTGAAGAATTGCTGGGTTTTGTACAGGACAATTTAAAACTTTTGGATATCCCCACTGAAGGGAAAGAGTATTTCTCATTCACAGGGGAATATAACATTGAAAACCTAAAAGAGGCCTTCCAAAAAGCTGGGCTCATAGAAAAAATAGCATCAGAAGGGGAAATGTCCCAGGAAATAACCAATGAATTATTTGAAAATGTCCCCAATAGAACACCGATGCTTTGTGCTGGATGCCCCCATAGACCAATTTTTGATATATTAAAAAAAGCTAAGGCTTTAGTGGTAGGGGATATAGGTTGTTACTCATTAGGGATTTTGGAGCCCTTTGAGGTATTAAAGACAAATATAAGTATGGGTGCTTCACTGGGGATAATCCAAGGAATGGCCATGGGACATAAAGAAGGGGGAATAAGTAAACCTTTAGTTGCCACCATAGGTGATGGAACATTCTTTCACTCTGGTTTAGCAGGTTTTGTTGATATAGCAAACACCAAGGAAAATATAACATTTATTGTATTGGACAATAGAACTACAGCTATGACAGGTGGGCAAATAACTCCCACCACCAATGAATATACAAAACAAGGGGACTATACCTTAAATATCGGGAAAATACTTAAAACCTTTGGAATAGAAGATGTACAGGAAATTGATCAGTTTGATTATAATATAGCTAAGAAAGCAATCCGTGATGCCATGACTCGAGATGGATTATCAGTTGTTATTGCCACAAGGCCATGTGCCTTAAACTTCAAGGTTAAAGAACCACACTTTTTTGTTGACGATAGCATATGTATAAGTTGTAGAAGCTGTATCAAAGTAAATTGCCCACCCATTTCCATGAGGTATTATGGGGATAAGGAAAAGAAAAACTCCTATATCGACCCAACCATGTGTGTGGGATGCTCTGTTTGCTCACAGGTTTGTCCTGTGGGTGCCATAAAGAGGTCTAATGGAGATAAGGGAGGGAATTGAAATGACAACTAGTATAATAATTGCAGGTGTGGGGGGGGCAGGGTTTAGTATTAGCAACAAAGATAATTAGCGAGGTTGCCTTAAGAGCTGGTTACGATGTTCAGACAAGTGATATCATTGGGTTATCCCAACGGGGTGGCAAGGTATGGGGGGCTGTAAAGTTTGGGGATAAGGTCAATTCTTCAGTGGTGGGAAAAGGGGAATGTGATATTCTTGTGGCCATGGAGGCTTTAGAAGGTATAAGGTGGTTACCCTATTTAAAACAAGGATCCCAATTGATAATAAATACCCAAGAGATTTTTCCAAACAGAGTTTTATTGGAAAAAGAGGAATATCCCATTGAAATTATAAAAAAAATATCCGCTCTGGATATTAGTGTGGATCCATTAAATGTACAGCTAATGGCAGAAAAAATCGGCAATTTGAAATTAGTAAATACCATTATACTTGGGAGATTAGCCAGACTATTGCCCTTTGGGATTGATGTGTGGATAGAGGTGTTAACAGAATTTGTCCCTCCTAAAACAATTGATTTAAATATATTGGCTTTTAAAACTGGAATGAAAAATTAAATTAAAATATAATGGAATAATCTGAAAAATTGTGACTTACCCCTCGATATATGATAGAATGAATTCAACTAGAATTTACCAAAAAAGGGGGGGTAATTTTGAAAATTAGAAATAAGGGTTATATCCTTCTATTAATCATTGTCATTGTGGCAAGCGGTATTTTTATTTTTAACAGTTTCAATAGGAATCTAACTTTTAGAACAGTTGCAAACAGCTTATATAAACAGGGTAATGTGGTTGAAAAGATAACTATAATCACAGACTCGAAGGATATCGAAGAACCAGAATTTTATGTGATTATTGAAGATGGGTCTTTGATTCAAAGGGTATTAGATGAAATTTCTGATATGAAAATAAAAGAAACTGATGATGAGATTATTGACCCAGAGTATAGATTAATGATTTATAGCCAAGATGGTGAACATATTTATATACTACTATCAAATGAACAAATGATTATGTATGGGAAAGTTTACAGCATAACAAGTGATAACAACCTATATGAGTTTATTGAAACTGAAGATTTGGATTGGTAAACAAGGTAATAATTTTTCTCACAAACCCTTAACAGTGGTTTGTGAGTTTTTTTTGTACCAATACAAAAGTAGTTATAATTTAAGAGATAATATAATCATCTAAGAAGGATAATATAGTGTTAATAAAGAATAGTATGGTAAAGTGTTAGAGAGGTGAATTTTATGTCTACATTACATAAGGGAAAGAATCCACTAAGGAAAAAGGCTTTCACGGCTTTTGGGGCTACAGTCGTTTTATATTCACTGCCCATATTAATAACAGTTTACTTAATTACCCGCAGCTTAGATTATCTAGTTACTATCCATGAAAAAAGATTATTACTACCTCTTTTTTTTATGATAGTACTATCAATCTTAGGCGCTAGACATTTTCATAAAAGGTACAACATAATAAAAGCAGGTCTCAGTGGAGAAAGGCTTACTTTGGATTTAGTTAGGGATCTACCATTTCGATTCCATATTTTCAATAGCCTCGTACTAAGTATTGGTGGTAGAAAAAGGGAAATAGATATGTTATTTGTGGGTACAAAGGGCGTCTTCGTCATGGAGGTCAAAAACTATCGAGGATCCATAGTAGGCAGTGGGGATGAGAATAACTGGCAACAGACAAAAACAAGTAAAGCTGGTGAAACCTACAGAAATCACATCCCAAACCCAGTTAAGCAAGTAAAAGCCCAAGGGGATATCTTAACTAAATACTTGCGTAAACGGGGAATTGAAGTTAATATAAGAGAATTAGTTTTTTTTTCAAATCCTGATTGTGATCTAAATATTAGAAATAGCCCAATACCAGTTTTTAAAAACAAAGAACAATTAGTTCAATATTTTAAGGAGCAGGGTGGGACAGAGTTAACCCATTATCAAGTAAAAAAGATTATAAGGGAAATGGAGAATCTTTCCCTTTAATAATTTAAACAAACTTAAAAAAAAGGTAATATTTAGAGGTTAAAATAGAGTTAGTAAGTTTTACAGGGAGATGGTTGTGTGTTTTTTATCAGAGATGTTTTAATACCTTTAATTTTAATAATCTTAATGGCAGTTATGAGCTTTACATGTAAGCTTGAGCTGCTATTATACTCAATGATGTTTTTCCTATACATTATGATTGTTTTTCAAATTGGATGGTGGGGAGGCTGGAGCTTTTATATTAGGTTCGGCTTGGTTTTTGCATTTGTCACTGTAACCATCATCACCTATATCAGCATATCTCATCTGCCATTTATGCTCATGGATATAGGAGAAATATTACCCCAGATAATTTTAGATATTATAATCATCTCTTTTTTGATTTACTATAACCTCAGTATATACCTAACCAGATCCTTTCATGAAAAGGCTGTAAAAATGACGTTTCCCTTTAAAGGTGGTGTGTACTTTGCTGTGGATGGTGGAAGTAGTGCTTTGACTAACCATCATATAACAGGGAAGTATTTTGTGGAAAATAAAATCAATGAATCCATGGCATATGCTGTGGATATCCAAAAGGTTTCTTGTATTGGTAGGGACTCAAAGGTTTTCTTCCCCAAAAAGGTGGAAGACTACGGCATTTATGGGGAAACGGTATACTGTCCCTGTGATGGAGTTGTCATGGAAGTTGAAAATAATGTAGACGATAACCTTTTGGGAATAACCAATACTAAGGAACCCAAAGGGAATTATTTGATTATCATCCATAAGGACATATATGTTGCATTGCTTCATTTTAAAAAGGGGTCAATTGGTGTAAAAGAGGGAGAAATAGTAAAAAAGGGACAGCCTCTGGGCAAGATTGGAAACTCAGGTCTTTTGTTAGCGCCTAATTTGCATATTCAGGCATCCGTTGGATCTCCATGGTTTGGTGAAGGAATCCCCATTTTATTCGATGGGAAATTTCTTGTACGAAATAGTTTAATATATAAAAAATAAGTTGTAATATTAAAGCCTCCTGCCAAATAAATAATAATTGGAGGTGGAAATATGGCCAAGAAAAAAATTAACTTTAAATTGATTCATTTATTACATGCTTTATTTATTGTAATTAATATTATTACGGGTTTTTTCATGCTACGTGGTTTTAGGCTTATGAATATTCATGTGATCAGTGGGATATTAATCTTAACTTTACCAGCTCTATTGCTGGGGGTTACATACAAAAGTGGGGTTTTCTTTAATTTGGTTTTTGTCAGAATATCTGATATAAGAAAAAACAAAGTAGGAAGATTACTGATTAAAGTCACTGCTTCATTAATGTTTGTTTTGGCAGTGGTTTCAGTGGTCACAGGGGTTTTAATGAGATTTGGTGGCGTACATTCAGTATTTAACATACATTTATTTTCATACAAAACCCTAGCAAGCATAATACCATTTCACTTGCTATTTGTGGCTGTTAGTAGAGGGAAATAGTGACGAAGGCTTTGGCCTTCGTTTATTTGTTTATAATAATGTTTTGTTGTAAAATATTAGTAATAACGGTGAAAGGATGATCATATGAGCTACTTGATATTAAAGGCCATAAATTTTGCCCTAGTTACCCATGATAGACAGCTCAGAAAAGGAACTGTTATGCCATACTTATTTCATCCCATTGAAGTGGGGATGATAATATCTCAGCATACATCGGATGAAGATTTAATTTGTGCTGGTATTTTACATGATACTGTGGAAGATGCAGGGGTCCCTCTGGATTTACTGCGGAGAACATTTAATGAAAACATCGCCCAATTGGTACATGAAGAAAGCGAAGACAAAACAAAATCTTGGAAGGAAAGAAAACAAAAGCAAATAGATTTTTTCAGTTGTAAAGCCACTGAAGCAATTAAAATAGTGGCATGTGCTGATAAGCTAAGTAATATTAGAAGTATTGAAAGGGATTATCAAAAAATAGGAGAAGCATGCTTTAATAGGTTTAACGCTGGTTACCATGACCAAAAGTGGTATTACCACAATATGGTGAAGGCACTATCTGCCATTAATACCACTGATATGTATAAAGAGCTTAAGGAAAGGGTAGAAAATGTTTTTGGGGCCATTGAATAAGCAAATATTTAGATAGAAATAAGGCATGGTCTTTTTGGACCATGCCTTTTATTGATTATCACTTTCTTTTAGAATGACTATTATTTAAAAATCCATAAGCATTGTTAGCATTTATAACCCCTGCCCCTTGACTTGCTTTATCTACACCACTTAAAGGCGTAGCAGTTTGCATTAATATTCTTTTTACATCATTGGGTTTTAAAGAAGGATTTATCTCCAAGATTTGTGCCACGACCCCTGCGCAGATGGGGGTTGCCATTGAGGTCCCAGACATTTTGTAATACCACTGACCAACCCTTGACTCTTTATCTTGTTTATCTGTTGTGGAATTTGGTGCTCGGTGGGAGATTATATCAACACCTGGGGCGATAATATCTGGTTTTGCCAGGTCTTCATAGGTTGGGCCTCTGCTTGAGAAGCTGGCAACGCTATCATCATTAGAATCAACGGTTCTTTTGTCATCTAAAGCTCCAACGGTTATGACTTTTGGATGGATTCCAGGTGAATTTATTGTTCTTGACTGTGGACCGCTATTGCCTGCAGCTACACATACCACAATGCCAGCATCCCATGCCTTTTCTATGGCTGAACACACGGGGTCATCCTTATATGAGTCCCTGGTGCTATAACCTAAGGACAGATTCATGATGTTTATATTTAAAGATCTTCTGTTCTCCACACACCACAAAATGCCCTCTATAACCCCTGAAAGTGAACCTGACCCTTGTTTATTTAATACTTTTACACCCACGACCTTTGCATGGGGGGCAGGCCCGACATAGGAGCCATTTGATTTACTTCCATTAGATGCAATGGCCCCTGCCACATGGGTTCCATGACCATTGTCATCATAGGGGTCTTTTTTCTCACCAATGAAGTCTTTAAAGGCAACTATTCTACCCTCAAGGTCTGGGTGTGGGTAAACCCCTGTGTCCAATACAGCAACAACACTGTTTTTACCAGTATAGTTCAAGTCCCATAACTTGTTGGCTGAAACGGTTTTTGAACCAACATCAAGTAAAGCCTTAACTTCAGTGTCCATCCATACTTTCTTAACATTTTCATTTTTAACAAGGGCTTCAAGGGTTTTAGCGTCCACCTTAGTGGTAAAGCAGTTAATGGCTGAAAGCTCCTTATGAACCTTACACCCTACTGATAAAGCGAGATCACTGACTGAACAACCCATAATATTAACGGGATCAGTTAGAATGATAACAGGGATCTTACGGTGTCGTTGCTTATAGCTTTTAAAGGATTTTTGCAAGAAACACGGAGTATGTGGAACAGGTCTATACCATTCTAAGGCCACAGACCTTAAACTATGACAAAGTTTATTTCTATAAGACCTAAGCCATTTCACCTCTTGAATTAACATTATTTATCACTCTCCTCATAATTTCTATAAACCATAATATGAATTTATGGGTGGAGACGTAACAGATTGGCAGAAAATGGGCAATAGGACAAATCATTATGAAATTTAGATGAAAAAACAGGAATTTGTATATTCCTTGTTGAATAACTATAAAGGTTAGCAATTTCGGTTTTTAAAAAAATATGTATTTATTAGGGAGGAAAAAGCTTAAATGATTTCCAACAAAAAGTTGCAAGAATGGGTAGAAGAAATGGCAGAACTTTGTCAGCCTGACCAAATCCACTGGTGTGATGGTTCCAATGAGGAGAATGAACGCCTATTGCAAGAAATGGTTGAATCTAAAATGGCCATACCTTTAAACCCAGAAAAGAGACCCGGCAGTTACTTGTTCCGCAGTGACCCCTCTGATGTAGCCAGGGTGGAAAACAGAACTTTTATCGCCACCCCTAAGAAGGAAGATGCAGGGCCAACCAACAATTGGGTTGATCCAGTGGAGCTAAAGGCTACAATGACAGAACTTTATAGGGGATGTATGAAGGGAAGAACCATGTATGTAATACCTTTTTCCATGGGGCCAATCGGTTCACCCATATCAAAAATTGGAGTGGAAATTAGTGATAGCCCATATGTGGTGGTAAACATGAGGATAATGACAAGAATTGGAACTGAAGTACTACAGGTTCT
This sequence comes from uncultured Eubacteriales bacterium, assembly GCA_964474005.1. Classification (GTDB taxonomy): domain Bacteria; phylum Bacillota; class Proteinivoracia; order Proteinivoracales; family Proteinivoracaceae; genus Alkalicella. The sequence goes on along the minus strand of CAYYRM010000004.1, from coordinate 250 downwards.
AGGAGATAATGGGGAGTTTGTGCAATGCTTACACTCAGTGGGAGCCCCCCTTGAAAAGGGCCAACAGGATGTTCCATGGCCATGTGCACCCATAGAAAAAAAATACATTAGCCATTTCCCTGAAGAAAGAACCATATGGTCTTATGGTTCGGGCTATGGTGGTAATGCACTATTGGGGAAAAAATGTTTCGCCCTAAGGATGGCATCGGTTCAAGCCAGGGATGAGGGCTGGCTTGCTGAACACATGCTT
>CAYYRM010000003.1:0-29503 GCA_964474005.1 uncultured Eubacteriales bacterium | reverse complement strand
ATACATATTTTCTAGATGCCAGTGGGAAACCACAAAAATATAGAATAGCCCATGATTTTGTAGATACTTCTGTGGGTGACATTAACCTTGGGGATAGTACATTAGAATCACTATTAGAATTTGTTGATACCCTGGGCTACAACACTGACTACCTACCAAAGGTAAAAGAAATTATCCACAATACATATGATTCAAACTACAGTAATTGGTTTGCTAAAATAATATCTTATCTCTTAAAGGAATCTGGACTAATTCTTATAAACTCCAGTGCAAAAATCCTTAGGGAGCAGGGAAAAGATGCAATTTTAAACATGATTTACAACAGAGAAAAACTTTTGGATACCATAAGCCAAGCCACTGAGGACATAGAAAAACTAGGGTATTTACCCCAAAATCCTTTTTCCAAGGAAGAAGAGACAAATCTTTTTATATTAAATGAAGGAAAGAGGCTAAAATTAAAATATATTGACACAGGAACTTATCAGATAAAAACCGGTGAAACTTTACGTCAGGATGAAGTAGAAGGGTATATCCAAAGGGGAGAGGTTAGCCCTAATGTCTTTTTGAGGTTTGTGATTCAAGACCAGTCCTTCCCCACCTTAGCCTTTGTGGGTGGACCTGGGGAAATAAATTATATCGCTCAGATTAAAGATTTCTACCATCAGATTTCCGGGGAAAGCCTCCCCGTTATTTACCCAAGACAAAGTTTTATGTTGATAGAACCACATATAAAAAAGATTATGGAAAGATATTCACTGAATTATCCACATATCCACAGTATAAACCAAGAAAAAAGCAGAGTTATCCACAGTCCTCAGTGGGGCCAGGTACAGGGGGAGTTTGACCAACTACGAGATGACATTATCCACCAGTATAATCAACTTATCGACAAAATATCAACAATTAATCCCCAGTTATCCACAATTGGTGACAAAAATCTACAACTAATACTTAATCAAATAGAATTCTTACACAAAAGGACTCACAATTTCCATCAACAAAACCATGAAGTAACATTAAAACAGCTGGAAAGGCTTGAAAACAATCTATATCCAGAAGGAAATCAGCAGCAAAGACTAATAACCAGTTTTTATTTTCTAATAAAATACGGAGAAGAATTTATAACTAAAATTTATGAAAGTATAAAACTTGAAGAATTTAAGCTTCAACAATTAGAACTATAGGAGGTAATTACTATGTATGACATAATGGCCATTGGAGCACATCCAGATGATGTTGAAATAGGTGTAGGGGGTATTTTAGCAAACTATAAAAATACCAACACCAAAACCATAATTGTAGACTTAACCCGCGGTGAAATGGGGACAAATGGAACCGTTGAAATTCGGAGAGAAGAGGGAAAAAAAGCTGCAGAAATTCTAGGGGCACAAAGGGTTGTACTGGACTTACCCGACGGGAAAATTCAAGTAACCCAAGAAAATCTAGTTAAAGTAATTGAAGTTATAAGGGAATATCGCCCTAAAATAATCCTCACACACTTCAGGGACGACACACAACATCCAGACCATATAAACAGTGCTGATTTAGTCAGTCAAGCAGCCACCTTAGCAGGGCTAATGAAATACCCCGCAAAGGGTGAAAGATTTAGACCCCAAAGGATGTATCACTTTTTTATGCCAAGGCATATACAACCCAGTGTAATTGTGGACATAAGCCAGAGTTTCCAAACAAAACTTGATGCCCTTATGGCCCATGAAAGTCAGTTTTTATCAAGGAAAACGGGATTCACAACCAATGTAAACCGCGAGGATATATTTGAAAGAATAGAAAATACAGCAAGATATTTTGGTTACATGATTGGAAAGAAATACGGAGAAGCCCTATATTATAAAGGTGTTTTTTCAACAGATGATCTATTAAAAATGTAGTGGGGGGAATTAGTATGAAAATAGGTATTACCTGTTACCCATCTTATGGTGGCAGTGGGGCAATGGCAACAGAGCTGGGTAAAACCTTGGCAGAAAAAGGACACACAGTCCATTTTATAAATTATGAGATACCCTTTAGACTAAACGGGTATCATGAGCGTGTGGTTTTTCATCATTTAGAGGTACCCACATATCCATTATTTAAGTATCCACCCTACACCTTAGCACTGGCATCCCGGATAGCTGAGGTAGCCACCATGGAAGGGCTGGATATAATTCACGCACATTATGCCATACCCCATTCCATTTGTGGATACTTAGCTAAGCAAATGGTTCCAGGACTTAAGCTAGTGACAACCCTCCATGGAACAGACATCACCCTAGTGGGAAATGATCAAACCTTTTTCCCCATAACAAAATTCGCCATTGAAGCCAGTGATGTGGTTACATCCGTATCCAATAGCTTAAAGTCAGATACCCAAAGGATTTTTGACACAAAAAAAGATATAGAAGTGGTATATAATTTTGTGGATACTGAGATTTACAAAAGAACCCCAGACCCAAAGCTTGAAAAATGTTTAAAGGGTAATAAAAAAGTAGTAACCCATATATCAAATTTTAGACCAGTAAAAAGAATAGATGATGTTATTGAAACCTTTAGGGGAATATCAAAGGAAGTGGACTCAGTACTATTTATGATTGGTGATGGAGTAGAAAGAAGTAAAGCTGAATACTTAGCACATAAATACAACCTAGATGTGAAATTCTTAGGTAAGCAGCAAAACATAATCCCCTTCTTATCCATGTCAGACCTATTGTTACTCCCATCGGAGCAAGAAAGCTTTGGACTTGTGGCACTGGAGGCCATGGCCTGTAACGTACCAGTAATAGCCAGTAGGGTTGGGGGATTACCTGAGGTTGTGTTAGATAATGAAACAGGTTATTTGGTTGAAATGGGTAATGTCAAAGAATTTGTAAGTAAAGGTATCGATATTTTATCAAGTGAAGATAAGCAACAAAGACTAGGGCAAAATGGACGAAATAGGGCAGTTGATTTATTTGATAAGGAGAAAATTATTAATAATTACGTTGAATTATATAGTAAAATTTAACATATTTTTGCAGGAATTTTAGAATTAACAGTGAATATATATATTTATAAGTTAAATGCACCCCTATTTAGGGAAATCTACTTATAAAGGAAGGGAATAAAAGTGAATGATCCGTGGCCTAGGTTTAGAGGTTTTGTTTTTTGTACTATGATCTTTGTGGTTTTTGGTACCTTGATGAGCTGGACCGAAATATTTAAGGGAGAGATAAAAGGTATTGACGAACCTGTAGGGAAAATCGTCTTTGTATTAGCAGTTATCGCCATTGCTCTAATTTTGACGGTACAAAAACTAGACTTAAGATGGATCGCGAAAATTTCATGCATCATAGGTTTTTGCTTAATTTACTACTTAATAGCCATAGCATTAAGATACGATATATCCACAACAACCATGGGTGAAAGCTCAGCTCTTTTAGGAGAAGGATTGTATTTCACCTTGATATCAACATTATTAACAATTTTTTTCGCATTACTTGGATACAAAAACACAGCTAAATAATGATATCAATATCAATGGTCACCATTTTACATGGTGACCATTTTGCATTGCAATTCAAAGGCATGCTAACACGGATTTTAAAGTGAGATTTCGCGGATTACGCGGATGCATGGGCGTTTTGTGGGGTCTTTTTTTGGCATCGGAAACGATTGATTCTAGAACTGATGCTGGGACGAAGGGATATAATTAATTGCTGTACTGATGCTGGGTCTTGTAAAGGAAGAGTAGGTAAACGAAAGTTTCTGAGTAGGAGCCTCGCCTTTTAGTAGAAGAATACATTCTCTGAGTAAAAATTTCCTATAAAAACATAAGACCCAGCAGTAAGCCCAGATAGTTAAGTTCAGAGTGTTTCCGATGCTAATTGTATTATGGTTTCTGTAGTGGCCGTACCTTGTGTCGGCCTGCCAATGAACTTACATTCCCGAATGCTTTGATTATTATAGTAGTACCATATAGTGTGCAAAAACTATAAGACCCAGCAGTAAGCCCAAATAGTAATATTCAGTGCGTTTTCATTGGCTGTAAATTAACTTTCACCACAAACAGATATTTCCACTTTATCCGAAGGATAATATTGTATATAATAAAAATTTAAAGATACCATTTACGAGGAGGTAAAAAAAATGGGTAATGAATTGATTGTGTTGGGTCATAAAAATCCAGATACAGACTCTGTGGCTTCTGCCATATCATATAGCGCATTAAAAAATAAGCTGGGGGAACCAGCGGTGGCCAAGGTTTGCAGTGCCATAACAGGGGAAGCAAAACACGTACTGGAGCTCCTAGACATAAAAGCACCTGAAGTATTGGAAACTATGGAGCTTAGGGCCATGGACTTTATGAACAAAAACCATCCCTGTCTATGGGAAGGTGAGACCTTAAAAAACATAGGCTGTGTCATGGAGAAGATTGGTGTTAAAACAGTGCCATTGGTGGACACAGATAACAAAGTAACAGGAATGATAACCGCAGGGGATTTTGCTAAGCTATACCTACAAGAAATATACAGTGGAGAAATTATTTCTAACGCCATTGACATAGCAAACATTCAAAAAACCTTAAATGGTGTCGTATACTTAGGGGAAAAGGACCAGGTTATATCAGGGAGAATAGTTGTAGGAGCAATGGGACTTGATAAACTCCTAGAAACCATAAATAAAACAGATATCCTGATAATAGGAGATAGGGAAGATTGCCATCTAAAATCCCTTGAACATGGGATAAGTGGACTAGTTATAACAGGAGGAACAAAACCATCGGAGGATGTTCTAAATCTAGCTACCCAAAAGAAAGTACCTATACTAGGTTTTAGTGGAGATACATTTACCGCAGCAAGGCTTATATCCCTAGCCCGTAGAGGTGTTGATATAATGAGTACAACCCCCCTTACCATAGATGTAAATTCCAGCATAACTGAAGTAAAAGAGCTTTTTGCCCAAAAGAAGTATCACTCCTTCCCAGTGGTAGATGAAGAAGGAAGGTATTTAGGATGTGTTTCAAAAAGTGAAATACTAAACGCCCAACCTAAAAAAGTAATTCTTGTTGACCACAACGAAAGATCCCAAAGTGTAGAAGGTTTGGAATGGGGAGAGGTAGTTGAAATCATTGATCATCACCGCCTAGGTGACATACAAACAACAAAACCCATCTATATCAACTGTAAACCTGTGGGTAGTACAGCCACCTTGGTTGCGGAAATGTATCAGCAAAACAGGATTGTCCCCGATAAAAAAATAGCTGCACTTATGCTGGCAGCTATCCTATCAGATACAGTTATATTAAAATCCCCCACCACTACCCAAAAGGATAGGGATATGGCAAAGGCATTAGCTGAGCAAACCCAGAAAAACATAAAGGATTTCGGTAAAAGCATCTACTCATGGTCAAGTAACCTAGAAACCATAACACCCTATGAGATGTTAAACCAAGACATGAAGGTATTTTCTTTCCTAAAGGGCAAAGTAGCCATAGGACAATTTGAAACCACTAACTCCCATGGAGTTTTAGACAAAAAGGAAATGCTGTACAAAGAAATGGAAAAACTAAAGAAGAAAAAGAATGTAGAACATGTCCTATTACTAATAACAGATATAGTAGACGGAGACTCATACCTCCTATCCCAAGGAGACTTAAACTCATATATTAAAACAGCCTTTGGCACCCCAAAGGAAGGGGTTAACTACCTACAGGGCGTAATGTCAAGAAAGCTCCAAATAGTACCCCCATTAAGTGAATCATTGAACTCATAGACCATTGACAATTTTATCAAAACCATTGACTAACGATAAAAGCATATCAATTAGCAGTACATTAAAATCTCGACACAGATTTTGTACAGCGTTTTGATATGCTTACATTCTTAAATGACTTTGTGGACAGTATTAAAAAAATCGCCTAAAAAGGCGATTTTTTAATTATTTCTTATCAGGAGTTTTCCCTTCAACAGCCTTCCCTTGAGCCTTATTTAAGAAATCAAGAAGGTTAACACCAGTAACACTTTCCACCATGTCAGGTAAAGATGACATTATATCTGTCACATAATTTGTAACCTTGGCCGCACCCTTACCTTCACCACCACTGGAATCAACAATAACAATCTTCTCAGTTTTAGATAAAGGATCACTAACAGCTTTAGCGATATCAGGAAGCTTCTCAATAATCATCTGAGCCATGGCGGCTTCATTGTACTGCTTATAGGCTTCAGCCTTTTTCATCATGGCTTCAGCTTCAGCTTTACCTTTTTCCCTGATAATATCAACCTCAGTCATACCCTCTACCCTCTTGGCATCTGCTCTAGCTTGACCTTCAAGCTTTATGGCCTGGGCACGGGCTTCTGCATCCTGAATTTCCTTATACTTTATGGCTTCCGCAATTTTTTCTTGCTTATACTTTTCAGCCTCAACCTGCTTTCTTACAGTTGCATCAAGCTCCCTTTCCTTACGAAGGGCCTCTTGTTCAGCCAGTTGAATCTCTTTTTCTTTCCTCATGATCTCAACTTGCATGGCAGCTTCAGTAAGCTCTTTTTCCTTTTCTTTCCTAGTAATCTCAATTTGCATTTCCGTTTGAGTTACTTCACGTTTTACCTTATTGGCTTCAATTTCATAAGCCAAGTCAGAAATAGCCTTTGCACTTTCTTGCTCTTTCCTATAGGCTTGAACCTTAAGCTCTTTTTCCTTACTGGATTCAGCAATTTGGGTTTCCGATTGAAGCCTAGCAGCCTCACCTAACCTATTAGCTTCTGCAGTTTTGATCTTAGTCTCCTTATCTGCTTCAGCCTCTGCAATCATAGCATCCCTTTTAACTTCAGCAATCCTCTTTTTACCAAGGTTAGCTAAATATTGATTTCTATCTGAAATCTCCCTAATGGTAAAAGCCTTAAGCTCTAAACCCATTTGTGCTAGGTCTATGGCAGCAACCTCTTGTACCTGGGAAGCAAACTTTTCTCTATCCTTGTAAATCTCTTCCACAGTAAGCTTAGAGATAATCTCACGAAGCTTACCTTCAAGGACGTTTTTAGCGATATCTTGGATCACCACGATGGTCCTTTGCTCATTACCTGTGTTGAACTGCTCCACCGCTGATAAAATAGAATCCTTGTCAGACTTAACCTTTAAAACAGCAACACCATCTGCGATGATATCTACACCCTGCTCCGTTAGAGCACCTTCAGTTCTAACCTCAATCTTCATGTTTTCTAAGGAAATTCTATCAGTTCTCTCCAAAAGTGGGATAACAAAACCACCACCACCGGTGACAACCCTTCTTCTCAAACCTGTGATAACTAAAGCCTTGTCTTGGGGAACCCTTTTCCACATAATTAGGATACTTAAAACAAGAATAAACAAAACTGCAACTATCCCAACACCAATCAAGAATCCTGGATCAAATTCAATAGGCATTAACATTCCTCCTTTTTATTTAAGCATCTAAGTTAGATGATTTTCTAACAAAGAAAACATTGCCCTCTATTTTTTCAATTACTACTTTTTCTCCCTGTTTAATTGTCCTACCAGTGGTGGACTTAGCTGGGGAGTTAAAGGTACTACCCTTAATAACATACTTTATAGACCCAAAACCCTTTCCACTTATTGTGGAAATAACCTCACCGATACTTCCTATGGATTGCTTTGACTCAACATATCCTTCGGTTTCAACCCGATGCAAGGGCTTTAAAATAAAGGTTTGGATGGCACTGGCTACACCTAGGCCCAAAACAACAGCCACTGGGGTGATTAAGTAAACATTAACACCCTTATAAACCCCTATTAGTCCAACACCCCCAAAGGTAGTGATAAAAGAAAAGACTAAAACTGGCTTCAGTAAGCTAAATATGGACAGTAAAAAAGATTTTCCACTAAAGTCCATATCCGTATCCACATCAACATCTGTATCAAAATCAACATCCACATCAGTATCTAAGTCAAAGTCTAATTCTGAATCCCCAAAACCAAAATCAAAAAGGTTAAAAACTTGGCCAATTATAAAAGACAAAACCGTAAAAATTAAACCAGTGTAAAAGCAAACTGAAAAAATTAGTCTTATACAAATCACCCCTTTTATAAGTTATAAGATTTATATATTCAATGGAAAAGACAATATTTCCTTTTTTTAGACATGGAATTAAGAAAAAATTAATTTATTTTGTATAAAAATATAAACTAAGGTAAAAATAATAATGGTTAATGAACATTCTCATTAGCCCCCTGTGCACACCCCGAACAGTTTAGGCCACTGTTCGGGGTATTAATTTTTTATTAACAAATGGAATAAAAAAGGAAATAAGAAAATAATATAGAATAAAAAAATATGCCCACCAGTTTAGAGGTGGGCATAGATTTTTTCCACAATAGGGAGATTAATCCTTTGAAACCTTACCCATATAGGGTTAAAATTTGTATAGACATAACTTACATACCTTTTATAAAAAAATGGGGTATAACAAAATAAACTTTAAAATTAAAGGGGGAAATTCCAAATGAAAAAACTAACTGCATTATTTGCAATTCTCTTGGTACTACTTATAACAATTCCCACTGGAGCTGAAACTACAGTGATTTTTGAGATGGAAGATCCAAAGGGTGATTCATATGGTGATGGAACCTATACACACCCTCAATCAGCAGTTTATGGGGACAAACTTGATCAGATGCTGGATTTAACAAAATTCACCGTTACAGACTTAGGTGAGAAAATAGAATTTAGGCTAACCTTTGCCTTAGAGCCCGATTATATGCAACCTTGGAGTGGAAGAGGCCTTAACTTCCACAGAATAGACATCTACCTAGTTACTGGCCAAGAGGGTGGCCTAACAGAACCATTTAAAGAAGGCCCAAAGGTGAATTTTTCTGAACCATGGAATACAAACATAAAGATACTAGACTGGGATTTTTCTAGGATTAGAACCAGCTTAGACAACCCCCAATCCCAAGACCCAGGGATAGCACCCAGTGAAGATTTCACCGTAGAAGTAATGGGTAAAGATATAGTGGTAACCATATCAAAAGAACTGGTTGGTACTGTTGATTCAAGCACAAAATACTATGTCCTTGTGGGTCGTCAAGACGCCTTTGGTGCAGATAACTACGGAACAGCCACTGAAGGGACAAACACTGAAAACATATCAAATGTTTACGACATTTTAGCCAAAACCAGCCAAGACCAGTTCCAGCAATTAGAATGGATAGATGGAGACTTCCCTACTTTGGTTCCCGTAGGTGGCAGAAGAAGTAGATTTAGCATTGATACAGTTAAAATAATCTTTGGAGCTGTATTTTTACTTGTTATATGTGGGGGAGCTGTTTGGGTATTTAAAAGAAGAAGATAGGTAAAATCTCATATCATCCCATATAAAATAATAAAGGAGGATTGAAATGAGGATCACTGCTAAATTATTAATCATATTAATTACCATAGTGATGCTAACAGCCTGTGGGGGAGCAGAAAAAGAAGATGTATTTACCCTTCCACCAGAAAGGGAGGAAGGGACACAGGTAGAACTAACAGTATGGGAAACATATACCAAAGAAGAATCTTTGATTTTCCAACAGATAATTGAGATGTTTGAAGAGAGGCACAAAGATATTAAGATTAAAAGGGAAAAAATCACATATGCTGGTCATTGGTCCAGTATAACAAAGGCATTGGCAACAAAGGAAACCCCAGATATATCAAGGGTGGATTTTAAGCATATAGCCACACTGGCAGACAGAGGAGCCATCTTGGATTTAAAGTATTTAGAAGCAAGTAAAATAACCTCTAGCTATATAGATGCAGCCATAAACTCAAATATTTCAGGAAACAGCATCTGGGGTATCCCTGACCAAGTAAATACCGTAGTACTATATTACAATAAAAAGTTACTAAATAATTTGGGAGTTAACCTCCCCAATGCATCATGGACTTGGGACACCCTATTAGAGGCACACAACAAAGTTAGTAACCAAAACCCCAATATTAAAGGTTTGTTCCTAGATGATGACCTCATAGAACACCTTCCGCTACTATTATCTAATGGAGCAAAGTTATTAAATGACTCCAACACAAAGCTAACATTAGATTCCAATGAGGCCATAAAAACACTGGAACTATGGTTAAACATAAAAAAAGATGTAGAAAACCACACCCCTTCTGCATTGGAAGGTTTTTTAACAGGCCAATATGCCATGATTCTAGCAGGTCCAGAAAACATAAAAGAAGTTAAAGAAGCAGGAATTGATTATGGTATAGCTCCGATCCCTAAAGGAACTGCAGGTAGCAAATCCTACGTAAATGGAACAAGTATGGTTATATTTAAAGATTCCCAACATCCCAGAGAAGCCTATGAATTTATTACTTTTCTAACATCACCGGAAATCCAAACCCTATGGACCAGTGAACTTGGACAAATACCAGTAAACAAAGAAGTATTTAACAGCATAGACCAAACCAAAAACCAACAACTAAAAGTGTTAATAGAACAAACAAAAACAGCACAACCAAGACCTTTCTTAGTAAACTACAACCAAATCAATGAAATCTATACCCAAAATTTACAGCAAATCCTAGCAGGAGAAAAAACCATAGAACAAGCCCTAAAAGACACAACAAATGAAGTAAACAACAACCCCAAAATACTACAACAGAAATAACAACCACCATCCTAACCCAAATAAAAGAGTATGTAATCCCAAAATTACTACTCTTTTTTTGTTTCTCAAAAAAATCACATCATCATTCACTTCCGAGAAAATCTCTGTTACAATATACTTAGACAATAAAAATATTTTGGGAGTGGGAGTCAAATGCCTGAAGGCTATCTTAGTTTGTTTAAGTCCTTGTCACCTAATTTAAAGAGGTATTTTACCGCGTCTTTTTTTGCGTATCTTGGGTTAGGGGCTGGAAACGTTTTAGTGAATTTATACTTAGTTGAAAAGGGTTTTACTGAAGATGTGGTGGGTGTTTTCTTATCTATAAAGCTTTTCACCACAGGGATTTTAGCATTGCCTGCAGGTATGGTATGTAATAAAATGGGTTACAAGTGGAGCCTCAAGCAAGGCTTATTTTTTATAGGCCTAGGGATCTTAATTTTGGTATATTTTAATTCCACTTGGCTTGTTTATTTTAGTAGCTTTTTATGGGGATTGGGATTGTCGGTTTTTGCTGTCAGTGCTCCACCATTTATCCAAGATAATTGTGACCCTAGGCAAAGACAGCAGGCTTTTAGTATTAACTTCTCTGTTATGATGTTTTCACAGATGATAGGAAACTTTATATCAGGTCGTCTGGTGGAATTTTTACCCTTTGACACTTTGTACAGTTATCAAATAACACTAACAGTATTCGCATTTTCCACTTTGTTGGGTATTGTTTTTCTAGCCAAAATTTCGGAAACCATTAAACAATGCGATTTTAACCTGCCCAAGCAAATAAAAGGAATATTAAGTCTTGCAACTAACAATGCTAATATTAGAAAAATATTATTTACCCATGCAGCCATAGGAATTGGTGCAGGCTTGATTGTTCCAATGTTAAATGTTTTTTTGAAAAATAATGTGGGTGCCACAACTGGTCAAATAGGAACAATCATGTCAATTTCCCAGACCACCACGGCTTTTGCCGCACTGCTTACACCATTTATTGTGGCAAAAATGGGTAAAATAAAAGGAATAACAATCCTAAGATTAGCTTCCATTCCATTTTTACTGGCCATAGCCTTGATTCAGAACATTTACTTAGTAGGGATAGCCATATTTTTAAGGGGTAGCCTGATGAATATGACACACCCTGTGGAATCAGAGTTTACCATGGGCATGGTTGAAAAGGAAGAAAGGGCTTCCCTAAGTGCATTACTTAAAACCATGGATAGTGTGGGCAGGGCCTTAAGCGTTTTACTAGGTGGATACTTAATGACAAGTATAGGGTATACGGCACCGTATTACTTAACATGCTTGATATATTTGATTACCATAATTTTATTTTACCTATGGTTTGGTTCAATGGATAAAGATGCTACCAATGTTAATAAAACTTTACAAATGTAGGGTTGACAACGGTAATTATTACTAGTAAAATAATAATTAATAAATACCCCCTAAGGGTATAGGAGGGAAACTATGATTTATGACGTTATAATTATAGGAGCTGGTCCTGCTGGCCTGTCTGCGGCACTATACTCTGCCAGGGCAGAACTGAAAACTTTGTTAATTGATAAGCAAGGCCCTGGAGGTCAGGCTGCAACTACACACCTTGTGGAGAATTATCCAGGATATACTTCCATAAGTGGACCTGATTTATCAGCCAACATGTTTACACAGGTTATGGAGCTGGGAGTAGAGCTAGTTGTTGAAGAAATCCAAAGCCTATCCCTAAAGGGTGAAATCAAGGAAATAGTTACAGATGGTGGAGAGTACAAGGCTAAAACCATAATTATAGCCACAGGTGTCCAACCTAGACAGTTAGGGGTATCAGGTGAAGATAAGTTCAGGGGGCGTGGAGTTTCCTATTGTGCCACCTGTGATGGTGCATTCTTTAAAGGTAAGAAAGTGGCAGTTATCGGTGGAGGTGACTCTGCCGTTGAAGAAGCAAATTTTTTGACAAGATTTGTGGAAGAACTGTATATAATTCATCGTAGGGATCAATTGAGAGCAACTAAGATTATCCAAAATAGAGCCATGAAAAACCAGAAGATTAACTTTATCTACAATTCAGTGGTAAAGGAAATCCAAGGCGAAAACAAGGTTGAAAAACTAATAATAGAAGATGTTAACACAAAAGAAACAAAGGCACTAGATGTTGACGGTATATTTATCTATATTGGAAACCTACCCAATAGCGAATTCCTTGAAGGACAAATAAACATCAGTGAACAAGGATATATTATAACCAATGAAGATATGGAAACAAATGTTTCTGGTGTATATGCCGCAGGAGACATAAGGGTTAAATCATTAAGGCAAATTGTTACTGCTGCAGCCGATGGTGCCATAGCCTCGGTGAAGGCAGAAAAATACATTGAAAGTTTAGAATAAAAAGGAGGAATATATATATGTCAAAAGCTTTGGAAGTAACAACTCAAACCTTTGAACAAGAGGTATTAAAAAGTGATAGTCCTGTATTAGTTGATTTTTGGGCACCTTGGTGTGGACCATGTAAAATGCTTACCCCAATAATCGATCAATTGGTTGATGAGTATGAAGGTAAGGTTAAAATTGTAAAGGTTAATGTTGATGATAATCCAGATGTGGCAGGGAAATATGGTATTATGAGTATCCCTACACTAATCTTCTTCCACAATGGAGTGGTTAAGGATACCATAACAGGCTTTATGCCAAAAAATAAGTTGGTTGAAAAGATAGAGGCTAATCTATAAATATAAGGAGATGGGAAACCATCTCTTTTTTTTATATTTTTTAAAACCCCATGACACTTTTTTAAAAATATCAGGTCTAACTATATAAAAGAGTAAAACCAAAAATAAGTCTTTGGGGTTAAGGGTATAATATAAAAAATGGGGCTAAATCTTTAAGAGGAGATGATTTTTAATGAAAATTAAATTCGTTGTGGACAGTACATGTGATGTACCGAAGGAACTGATTGAAAAATACGACATAGCTGTTGTTCCATTGACAGTGAACTGGATGGGTCAAACATTTAAGGACGGAATTGATATGTCCAGTGATGAGTTTTGGGAAAAACTAACTACTGTTGAAGATCACCCCAAAACATCACAACCTCCTGTGGGAGAGTTTGCAGAAGTATATCAAAAAGCCTTTGATGATGGATATGATAGAATAATATCTATACATATAACTGCTGGATTCAGTGGTACAACTCAATCTGCTCAAAACGCTGCTGAGATGGTGGGAGCAGATAAAATCAGAATAATCGATTCCCAAAGTGCATGTATGGCTGCAGGTTGGTTAACCGTTAAAGCCATTGAGTTCATGGAGCAAGGTATGTCCTTTGATGAAATAGTTAAAAACGTAGAAAAGACCATAGAGACAACAAGGGTTGTTATATATCTAGATACATTGGAGTATGCAGTCCGTGGTGGTAGGGTAAGTAAGTTGAAAGGTTTAGTGGGTTCTATGCTAAACGTTAAACCTGTAATATATTTTGAAAATGCCACTGTAAAGGAACTTTCAAAATCCAGAGGTAAAAATAAAGCCATTGAGTCCTTTGTAAACTCCTTTGAACAGCTTTTTAATGTGGACTCACAAAAACCCATAAGGATAGCTTTAGCATATGGAACTGATAAAGAATACGCTGAAGAAGTGCTGGCAAAGCTTAAGGAAAAATACAATGTCACAGAAGGATATGTATTCCAAACAGGGATAGCAATAGCTGTACACGGAGGACCAAACCTTTTAGCTGCTTGTGGAACATGGTAATTGGGTAGTGAGTTATAGGTAGTTGGTTTTTGAGTCTTTTGATTATAAAAAAGCAATGGCATCAGCCATTGCTTTTTATGATTTTTCAGTTGTTATACTTAAAATTACTTTTAAAAATCTTCCAACTAAATCCTTTATAATTTCCACCATCTCAGGAAAACCTAAAATTAAGAAAAATAATTTAGGTGTGGAGTGATGACGGTGGAAAAAATATCGAAATTGTTGATGCTAATATTAGTACTATTACTGGTGATGAGCCCATATGCCTTGGCGGAAGAAGAGCTTGAAGATGGTAATTTCTATACCCTTTACGATGAAGAGGATAATGTACTACTTCAAACGGGTATAGTTATAAATGTTGGGGACAAATTCATCGACCACAAAAATCATCATTATATAGTATATAGGGTTGATGAAAAAAACTATAAAGCTTGGGCAAGGAAGCTTGGTGATGATGAAACATCAGAGCCTAGCTTCTCTGAATTTGCTCAACTTGAAGGTGCTGATGAAAGAAGGATAGGCCTTTACTACACCCATAGTGGAGAAAGCTATGTTCCCACCGAGGGCTATGCCCAAACCGATAGACGTAGGGGTGGAATCTACAAAGTGGGTGGGGTATTAGCCCAAGAAATCGAAAAACACGATATAGAAGTGATAAATAGTCAAAGAACTCATTTCCCCTATTCTGGGTCTTATAGAAGATCTCGGAGGACTGCCACAGAACTACTTAGTCAAGATTTAGATGCCATATTTGACGTTCACCGTGATGCTACACCACCCCAAGCATACTTAGAAACCATAGACGGGGAAAGGGTTACCCAAATCCTCCTAGTGGTTGGAAGACAAAATCCAGCCCACAGGGTAAATGAAGAATTTGCATTGCAGCTAAAGGCAGTTGCCGATGAAGTAACCCCAGACCTTGTTAAAGGTATCTTCTATGGTAGAGGGAGCTATAATCAAGACCTACACCCAAGGGCACTGCTACTGGAAATAGGTGCACATACCAACAGGCGTGAAGATGCAGAAAGGGGAGCAGCCCTTTTTGCAGATATCATCGCCCAAACCCTCTACGGGGATTTAGAGGTTCCAGATGCCATCGAAGATATTGAAAATGAAGAGATCGAGGATTTGGATAAAGAAAACCTAAATGCTCAGATTCAATCAACCGTAGACAGTGGAGGACCTGGTACAGGAGGCCTTGCCAAGGGCTTTATCACAGTAATATTACTGACTGTTATAGGTGGAGGGGGATATCTCCTGATAAGTGTGGGTGATACAAGGGAAATAGAGAAAAAAATAAGGGGCTTTTTCACTAAAGAATTTGCCAATACATTAAAGGGTAAAAATAATAGAAAAAGAAGATAAATCCTGTTGACAGTCCAAATCAAGGGGTATATCATTTAATTGTAAAACTATGCCACTGTAATAAACAGTGGCTATCTTTTGATAATTGGAGTGATTTTCTTGAGAATTATAGCAGACTTACATACTCACACAATTTCCAGTGGGCATGCATATAGCACCATTCAAGAAATGGCCAAAGCTGCCAGTGACAAAGGACTTGAGATGTTGGCTATAACTGATCATGGACCAAAAATGCCCGGGGCTCCCCATCTATATCATTTTGGAAACCTAAGGACCATACCTGAAGAAATCTATGGAGTAGAGATATTAAAGGGAGCAGAGGCAAATATCTTAGATATTGAAGGAAATATTGACATTCCTGAATACTATCAAAAAAATTTAGATATACTTTTAGCTGGTTTTCATTATCTTTGCTATGAATCAGGTACTGTGGAAGAAAACACAGAAGCTGCAATCAACGCCATGGAAAGATCAAAGATTGATGTATTGGTACACCCAGGTAACCCAGAATTCATGTTAGACCCCATCAAGGTGGTAAAGGCTGCCAAAGAATTAAATGTACTTATAGAAATAAACAATAGCTCCCTAGCTGGTGGAAGTAGAAAGGGCAGCTATGACAACTGTTTAGCCTTTGCAAAGGCCATAGCCCAATTGGATTGGGTAGTTTCCCTGGGAAGTGATGCTCACATATCCTTTGATGTAGGTAATTTCCCCAAAGCCATAGACCTAATTGAAAAGGCAGGGTTAAAGGAACACAACATCATAAACACCCATTCAGATAAGATAAAAAAGTTTCTAGGTTCAAAAAATAGGTCAAGATATATTCAAGATTAAGGAGGAGAGAAAATGAAAGATTTAAGAATTGGTGTGGATTTAGGTGGAACCAATATTGCCGTTGCTTTAGTGGGACCACAGGGGGAAATAATAGCAAGGGTTTCTAACCCAACCTTAGCAACCCCAGAGGATGGCCAAACAAAGATTGTAGAGCGAATTGTACTAACCATTAAAGAGCTTTTGGATAACTACGGCTCCAAAGAAGAGATCAAAGGAATTGGTATCGGTGTACCTGGGGTCTGTGACATTGAAAAAGGTGTGGTTGTATGGGCACCTAACTTGTTTTGGAAAAACGTACATATAAGATCAGCGCTGGAAAATGAGTTTAACCTACCTACGTACATAGATAATGATGCCAATGCTGCAGCTTTGGGGGAAGCTTGGTCAGGTGCAGGTAAAGGCAAAAGCAATATAGTATGTATAACCATTGGTACAGGAATTGGAGCAGGTATTGTCCTAAATGGTGAGATATTCCATGGAATGAGCAATGGTGCAGGTGAGTTGGGACACGTTACCGTTGTTGAAGATGGCCCTAAATGTAACTGTGGAAACACAGGCTGTCTTGAAGCACTGGCAGCAGCCCCAGCCATAGCAAAAATGGGTAAAGAAGCGGCAAATTCAGGGGTGGAAACAGCCCTTGCAAAATACAAAGAAGTATCTGCAAAGGAAGTATTCACTGAAGCCAAAAATGGAGATAAGGTTGCAAATGAGATAGTATCCAGTGTAGCCAACAACATAGGACTTGCATTGGCCAATGTCATAAATATTCTTAACCCTGAACAAATAGTGATTGGTGGCGGTGTTGCCGCTGCTGGGGATACTTTGTTTGTACCTTTAAAAGAGGTTGTGGCAAAAAGAGCCCTAAGCGCCTTATACAATGATGTTGAAATAGTACCAGCTCAGTTAGGAAACGATGCGGGGATTATAGGGGCCGCAGCGTTAGTTAAATAGTAAGTTATAACCAACCTATTAAGAAACAGCCACCAATGTATTGCATAATACATTACGGGGGCTGTTTCTTTTCCTAAGATTAAATTTTTTTCACTAATGAAATCCAGTTAATGGGGAATAATGATAGAAAACCTTTCTTTAGGAGGAACGATACCTTGAAGGTAATTGGTGACTATCATACCCACACAAATTATAGCCATGCCAAAGGCACAATTGAAGAAAATGTTGTCAGTGCCATAAAAGCCGGGCTCAAAGAAATAGGTATAGCTGAGCATGGGCCTAAGACACTATTTGTCGGTGTTTCGGAAAAAAACCTACATAAAATCGCCGATGAGATTATAAAATTAAGGGATAAGTACCCAGAAATAAAAATTTTATTTAACATAGAAGCCAATCTACTAGATATTTATGGTAATATAGATGTACCTGAAAGTATATTACCTAGGCTTGATATGTTGCTGATGGGCTTTCATCCCAATATCATACCATCAAAGGACTATCTTCCCATGCTCTTCAACAACTGTATGGCAAGATTTAGTTCCCACATAAAAAATGAAGCTAGAAAAATGAACACCACTGCAATGATAAACGCCATAAATAAAAACGATGTTGATATCATAACACACCCTGGACATAAGGTTGATATCGACACCCATCAGTTGGCAAAGGCTTGTGCTAAGACAAACACCGCATTAGAAATAAATTGTAGGCAAGGGCATAAACTTAAAGATTTTGTGGATATAGCCCTCGATGAAGGGGTTAAGTTTTATTTGAATTCCGATGCCCATAAGCCTAAGGATGTAGGTAAAATGGAAGAAGGAATAAAGATAGCCATGGACTTAAAAATCCCAAAGGAATCCATAATTAACTGTATTTGAGGAGGAGAAAAGATGGAATTTGTAGTACTAACTGGAATGTCAGGGGCTGGTAAAACCTTAGCACTTCGTAGCTTTGAGGATATGGGATATTTTTGTATTGATAATCTACCCCCTGCATTGATTCCAAAGTTTGCAGACCTTTGTAATCAATCAGAGGGAAATGTCAATAAAGTAGCCATAGTGGTGGACATAAGGGGAGGGGGCTTCTTTAAAGATCTACACTCTGTGTTAGATAGCCTACCCATAGATGTAACCATTTTGTTTTTAGAAGCGTCCGATGATGTTATAATTCGAAGGTTTAAAGAGACTAAACGTTCTCACCCACTCGAGATGAACGGAAGAATAATCGATGGAATTATAAAGGAAAGGGAGCTATTAGAACAGTTAAGGGATAAAGCTAGCATGGTATTGGATACATCTGATCTAAATGGTCATCAACTAATAGCTAAAATGAAAGAGATATTCACAAAAAACGAAGAAGAAAGGGAATTGATTATCAATATAATTTCCTTTGGCTTTAAATACGGTATACCAATCGATTCTGATATGGTATTTGATGTGAGGTTTCTACCAAACCCATTTTACGAAGCCCACTTAAAGCATCAAACTGGCAATGAAAAGGCAGTTCAAGAGTATGTAATGGCAGGGGAAAAGACCCAAGAATTCTTGGATAAATTAGTGGATATGGTGGAATTTTTAATCCCCTCCTACAAGGAAGAAGGAAAAAGTCAGCTGATAATATCCATAGGGTGTACAGGGGGAAAACACAGATCAGTGACCATTGCCAATAAACTGATGGAAAAACTAGAAAAAGGTCATAAAAAGGTAAAGATTTATAATAGAGATATAGATAAGGGACGCTAATACTTTATTTGGGGGGCACGTACAATGGGGGACTTTTTTAAATGGCTATACCCAGGTTTAGGGATAAAAAGATGGATAACAGTTATAGTAATATCCCTAATAATGCTATTATTTAGTTTTACCACTATAATCTTAGGGTTTAATAATATTGGTATAGTGGGTAAAATGCTTTTCTCACAGATATTTATTTTTTTAGGACGATATACATTTACTGTGGCAATAACTGTTGCTATAGTAAGCCTAGTTATGCTTATTATAGGAACCCTCAAGGCAAATCAGGCTATAATTAGATTCTTGCTACCTAAAGATGACAAGGTAGTTGATATAATGTATAGTAAAAGACATTTGAGTCGGGGTCCAAAGCTTGTGGTGTTAGGTGGAGGCACAGGCCTATCTGTCCTTTTAAGGGGCCTTAAAAACTATACATCCAACATAACAGCAGTGGTTACGGTGGCAGATGATGGCGGAAGCTCAGGTAGAATTCGAGGGGAAATGGGTATTTTACCCCCCGGAGATATAAGGAACTGTCTAATAGCCCTATCTGAAACTGAGCCATTACTAGAAAAAATATTTCAGCATAGATTTAAAACCGGTGTAGGTCTTGAAGGTCATAGTTTCGGCAACTTATTTTTAGCTGCTTTTACTGAAATATTGGGTTTTGAACAGGCTGTGAAAGAATCAGCCAAGGTTTTGGCCATAAGGGGTAAGGTTTTACCTGTAACATTAGAAAACGTTATCCTCCAAGCAAGGCTTAAGGATGGAACCATTGTTCGGGGCGAATCTAGGATATCCCAAAGTCAGTCACCAATCGAAAGGGTTTCCATAATTCCTTCCCATGCCAGGGCTCTAAAAGATACCATAGAAGCCATCGAAGAAGCAGATGCAATAATACTAGGACCTGGAAGCCTATATACAAGTATTATTCCAAACCTGTTGGTAAACGATGTTAGGGATGCAATAAAAAGATCTAAGGCACCAGTTTATTACATATGCAATATAATGACCCAAAAGGGTGAAACAGAAAACTATGGTGTCACAGACCATGTGGAAGCCATTGTTAAACATACTTTCCCTGGAATAGTTGATTACGTACTGGTTAACAATAAAGAGATAAGCTCAAGGCAAAAACACCTGTACCTTTTGGAAAATGCCACTCCTGTAAAAATTGATGCCCACAGACTAGCTAAACTAAAGGCCAAAATAATTGAAGGAGACCTGCTAAACGATACAAAACAGGTTCGGCACGATCCTGACAAGATATCTAAATTGCTTATGACAAGCCTATTGAATAACCATTATAGGGGAAAAAGCATAATAGATAAAATACTCCTAGAAAAAAAACTCTTCGGATAAAAACAACGGAGGTAACTCAGAAAAGAGTCACCTCCGTTGTCTTTTTAAGGGGGTATGAAAAGTGAATGTGTTTCATTGGTCCATTCATAGTGTAGCCATTTAAAGCAAATAATATAACAAATCCACTAAACAATTTTTCGTACTTTGAATAAATGAGATTTTCTGGTATAATTTATTTTAGTAAACAAATGAGGGTGATTAAAATGTCCTTTGCATCTAATATAAAAGCTGAATTATGCCGTGTCAAAAGCCCTGATTGTTGTATAAAAAGTGAGCTGGCAGCACTGTTTTTAATAAACGGGACAGTTCAAATTAACTCCAAACAAGGAATAGTATTGAATGTGGTAACTGAAAATGCCACCATTGCAAAAAGGATTTTTACCCTGATAAAAGACGCCTTTGATATAAACGGAAGTATTTTTGTAAAAAGAAAAAACAGGCTAAAGAAAAACAATAGCTATCTAGTTGAAGTAAGCGGTAAGGAAAATGTAGAGCAGCTATTGGATATACTTCACCTATTGGGCTCAGGGGAAGGGGTAAAGGATAGGATACATAAAAAGCTTCTTAAGAAGAGATGCTGTAAAAGAGCATTTATTAGGGGGAGCTTTTTAGCAGCTGGTTCAGTGAACAATCCCGATGGAACCACATATCACTGTGAAATAAACGTGGGCTCACAAAACCATTGTGAATACCTTGTGGAAATATGTGATCATTTTGATATAGCGGTAAAAAGCTTTCAAAGGCGTAATAGCCATGTACTGTATTTAAAAGACAGTGACGATATAGTTGATTTCCTTAATGTCATAGGAGCACATAATGCCCTTCTAACATTTGAAAATGCAAGGGTTTATAAAGAAATGAGAAACCAAGTTAACCGTGTTGTTAATTGCGAAACCGCCAACCTAAATAAAATAGTTGATGCAGCCCAAAAGCAGATAGAACAAATTAACTACATAGAAGAAACCATTGGACTACAAAGCTTGCCACCTACGCTATTGGAAATAGCTTTAGAGAGATTAAAAGACCCATCTTTAAGCCTTAAGGAGCTAGGAGAAAAATTAAATCCACCAGTGGGAAAATCAGGAATAAATCACAGACTCAAGCGTATACAAAAAATAGCTGAGGATATAAGGGTAGGTAATTATAAGGGGGAAGGAGGTTTTTAAATTGGTTGAAAGAAAAGCTGTCATAAACAACAAAACGGGCTTACATGCACGCCCTGCTGCGCTTTTTGTTCAAAAGGCTAACAGGTACAAAAGTGAAATACTAATCATTAAAGATAGCAAAGAGGTTAATGCCAAAAGCATAATGGGTATCATGTCTCTAGCAGCTGGCTATGGTTCAGAAATCATAATCAAGGCTGAAGGAGAAGATGCACAAGAAGCTGTGGATGGATTAGTGGAACTAGTTGAGAACTTTGTAGATTAAAAAAACGGCCATTGGCCGTTTTTTGCTATTCTTATTGTTTTTGATCGTATTTTCTTTTGAACTTTTCGATTCTTCCTGCAGTGTCAACTACCTTTTGAACCCCAGTATAAAAAGGATGACAGCTTGAACAAATTTCCACCTTTAGATTTGGTTTAGTTGACCCAGTCTCATAAGTTGCCCCACAAACACAAGAAATCACCGTTGACTGATACTTAGGATGAATACCAGCTTTCATAATTTTCCTCTCCCCTCAAAATAATGTAATTAATCAGAAAATTAAACTATCTTAATAGTAGCACGATTTAGAATTTGTGTAAATATGAAAAAATAATATTATTAATGAAATCCCTACAATATACATAAATTATAATATGAGTAAAAAAATTGAGTTATGAATAAGTTTAGACTTATCTCAAAACAAATTTCGTGCCAATGAAGGAAATATCAATATAAATAGCGAATATAAATTATAAAGAGATATTAAGACCCATTTAGGAGGGAGAAAATGAAGCTAGATTTTAGTTTGCAAATGCAACAGGTACAAAAATTATTGATGACTCCCCAACTAAAGCAAGCCATAAAAATCTTGCAAATGCCTGCATTTGAGTTACAAGAATACATTCAACAAAGAATTGAAGAAAACCCCGTACTTGAAGTGGTGGAAGATGAACCTAAAAGTGATGTAGAGCCAGAGCCAAAGACCCAAGAACCAGAACCCATAGACTGGGAGAATTATTTCCATGAATTGAACGACTATGGAGAAATAAGCTTTGGAAAAGAGGTCATAGAAAAAGATAGCTTTGATACCTATACAAGTAAAGAAATAACCTTTGTGGAGTATTTTGAACAACAGCTGGGAATGTTAGATCTCACCACAGATGAACAAAAAATTGCAGAGTATATAGTGGGAAGCTTGGATGATAGCGGATACTTGAAGACACCATTAAGTGAAATATCCACAAACCTAGGTGTAGATGAGGAAACCATCGAAAAGGTACTGAAAATAGTCCAACAACTTGAACCTGGTATAGGTGCAAGGGACTTAAAGGAATGTCTATTATTACAAATAAAAGCAAAGGACAATGTCCCAGAACATACCCAAGAAGTAATAGAAAACTACCTAGAGCTAATTGCAGATATGAAGCTACCCAAACTAGCAGATATACTTAACATTTCCTTAGTAGAAGTGCAAGGGATTGTTGATTACATTAAAAAACTAAACCCAAGACCCGGATTAGCATTTGCCTCAAACATGGACAACCGCTATATTCAACCAGATGTAAGCATCCTTGATTTTCATGATGAGTATATCGTAATGGTAAATGACAACACTATTCCAAAACTTCAAGTAAATAACTATTATCAATCATTACTTAACACAGGAAATGAAGAAGAACAACAATACATCAAAGAAACATTAAACAATGCTTACTATCTAATCAAAGCCATCGAACAAAGAAAGCGCACACTACAGCAGGTTGTGGAATATATCGTAGGCTACCAAAGGGAATTCTTCAAATTTGGAGTTAAGTATCTAAAGCCATTGAGGTTAAAGGATGTGGCGGAAAGCTTAGAAATCCACGAATCCACAGTGAGTAGGGCCACTAACGGAAAATTCGCAGAAACTCCCAGGGGTATCTTTGAACTAAAGTATTTCTTCAGTGGAAGCTTAGACTCCGGGGAAGGGGAAATGGCAACCCTTGGTATAAAACAGCTAATTTATGAAATGATAGAAAAAGAGGACACATCAAAACCCCTAAGCGACCAGCAAATAGCAGACACATTGCAAGAACAAGGAATAAATATATCAAGAAGAACTGTGGCTAAATACAGAGATGAAGGTAATATCCCCTCATCTTCTAAAAGAAAAAGATACAAATAAACAAGTGGCCCTAGAGCCACTTTTTATTTTAGATTATATCAACCTGAAAACCCTTAACACTGCTAAGAATGTAATTAAAACATGTCCCACAGGAACAAAGCAGCAAAAATCCTACACTGTTTCTATTTAATAATAAAACCGTTACATCCGAAAGGGCCCTAAAGCAGCACTGACACCGTGCGAATCCGTGTCAAAGGTATTAAGGACCCACAAAACATTCAAAGTGGTGCCAGTGGTGTAAGTAGTGGTAATCATTTTATGTCTTCAAATTTTTTCACAAGGAGGTCAACCAAATGTTTAAGCGTATAAAACAATTCTACAAAGGAATAACAGCTAAAATTACTGAAGAAGACAGGATTTTTATCCGAAAACACCTAGACAAAAAAACCAAAGAATTATTCCTATCCCTCCCTATCTCTGAACAAAGACATAGCATAGATGTGGCAAAAACAGCAATAGGCCTATCCAAAGGACTTGGGCAAATAGAACTAGATATCCTAATAAAAGCATCACTACTACATGACATAGGGAAAATAAACACAGGCTTAAACCCATTTACCAAGTCCATAGCTGTACTTTTTGATAAAATCTCACCTAAGCTAGCCCAAAACACAAAAATAAAATTCATAAAAGGTTATTACCATCACCCCCAGATGGGTGCAGAACTACTAAAAAACTTAACAGATGAAGAAGTAATTTATCTAGTAAAAAACCATCAATCAAAACAAAAGGGCACAAAACTCCTAGAATTACTAAAAAAAGCAGATTCCCTAAATTAAAAGTCATTATATGGATATTAAAATCCAAAAGATGGTTATGGATTACTTTATGCCAAAGGTATACTAACCCCTTGTAATATTTGAAGATTATATATTTGCATAGGTTTCACCATCTTCTCAGTAAAATATCAATACAAAGCTTGGTTAGAGTTTTATTTGTTCATACATTAAATCTGCGATATAATTAAATAGAATAGTAAATAATAAAAAAAAACTATACAACGGGTTAAGGGGGAGGGGTAATATGATTTTATCGGTAAATGATATTCATAAATCATATGGTAAAGAAAAAGTGTTAAAGGGTATCACCTTTGAAATTAAAAAACCACAAATAATTGCCCTAGTAGGTCCAAATGGGTCAGGGAAATCCACACTGTTGAATATAATCACTAACCTAATATCTGCAGATAATGGTGAAATAACTATTTTGAACAAAAGCAACAAAGATCCAGAAATCTTCAAGTATATTTCTTTTATGCAGGATAATTCAGTGTTATACGATTATCTCACTGGCTACGACCACCTTCAATTTATAGGCGATATACAACGAATACCCAAAAAGCAGATAATGGATACTGCCAATAGAGTTGGAATAGACTCCTATCTAAATAAAAAAGTGGGAAATTACTCCCTAGGAATGAAACAGCATCTTTTGTTAACAATGGCCCTACTAAACAAACCTAAGCTTATGATTTTAGATGAACCATTAAATGGTCTTGATCCTACCAGTGCAATTAAAGTAAGGAACATACTAC
This sequence comes from uncultured Eubacteriales bacterium, assembly GCA_964474005.1. Lineage (GTDB taxonomy): Bacteria > Bacillota > Proteinivoracia > Proteinivoracales > Proteinivoracaceae > Alkalicella. The sequence goes on along the minus strand of CAYYRM010000003.1, from coordinate 4,047 downwards.
TTGATGTTTATAGTAGCGGGACAACAATCCTTCTATCTTCCCATAATCTAGGGGAGATTGATCGGGTTACACCCCATATCTTATTTTTAAAGAATGGCACCTTGATAGATGAAAATATTTCGAAATATGAAAGAAACTGTTATCACCTCTTTGTAGATAACATGAACAGGGCCGAAGAAATAATGAAAAAAGCTAATGTTTCATATGAAGGGATAGATAATAAAATAGTGATATATCCCAAGGATGTATCATTGGATAAAGTTTTCAGCATTTTAAATGAAGAAAGAATCATCATCAAAGATATAGAAAAAAAAGTACTAGGTACAGAGGAGCGGTATAAAAAGATATTTGAGAAAATTGGTGAGACACCATGAAAATGTTGACTTTTGAATTAAAGAAATTGATAAGGCAAAAGAAGTTTTTATGGCTATTAATTATAATCATACTGTATACGGGTAGCATTTATTATCAAAACATTAATCAACAATCACTGCTAAAAGAGCGAGGGATTGAAAAGCTTGACCCTATTTTGGCAGAGGTCAATGGTATAAATAATGATTTACTAACACGTAACAGAGAAGGTAGCCTAAGGGAGCAAGAACTACTGCAATTAAGGTATGTGCAAGAAATGGAGAAATCTCTTGTACACTGGAGAATAGCATTAAGTCAAGGCGCCTGGGAGAATATCCCCAAACATGAAGGGGATTTTTTAGAAAACTTAATACTATATGAGCAGTATGGAGGTCAAATTAATACAATCAGTGGAATGGATAGAGAAATATCCATAGAGAAAAACACTTGGCTTAGAAAACATAACCTTTCATATGAAGATGAAAACATACCAGTATCACCTCATTTAATACTTAAAGAGACCACTTCATTTCTTTTTGGGTTATTCGGGATAGTTGTTATGTTGTTTTTGTTTGGAAGTACTATTACTTCGGAGATTGAAGAAAAAACATGGTTAACCATAAAAACTCAGCCCATTTCTAATATGAAGTTGGTTATGTCCAAATATTTATCATTGATAATTTCAAGTGGTGCATTTACAGTAATGGTTTTCATTGTAGGCATTGCTATACCACGTATTTTTGGGGAGCATCCCATTAGCTTACAATACCCCTTAGTTATTGCATCAGAAAATAGCTTCGTCATAATATCTGTATATAACTATGTGTTAAGAGCAATAGCACTGTTTATTACAGTGAACACTATAATTTTTGCCATTACTATATTATTTAACATCTGGCTTCAGAAATCTTTCATAGCTTTATTAAGCACAGGAACAGTTATAGCAGTTGGTTATTTTTCAACTGAACTATACCCTTGGCTACAAAGCACATTGAATCCCTTTCAACAATTTCACATAGGGAAAATACTTTCTGAAATACCAAGTAAATCAGATTGGGTTTATCCAATGACGGCAATTTTTTGGAGTACTATACTTCTCACATTATCTGTTTTTATGCCTATGAGAGATTCCAATAAAGTCCAGTCAACTAACCAGAAAAGTCCTTTTTTTGGTGGGGAAACTAAAGATAATAGCTCGCCACAACATAGTATAATAACATTTGAATGGAGAAAAGTTCAAAGGGAAGGGCTATTGAAAAAAACCCTTATGTTTATTTTACTCATCACTGTGCTAGGCTATAGCTTCCTTTTTCAACAGGCACAACAAATAGAATCTGAGTATATAGAAGGCATAAAGAGGGGTATGGATACGGAAGTAAACAGTACCATTCCATATCACGAAGGAAGAATACTTGAGTATCAAGAACTGTTAAATAATCTAGAAGAAGATGAATTTTACGACTTTTATGAAGCAGTTTATACCAATAATATTAATAATTATAAAAAAACCATATTGAGCATACAAGAAAGTATTGAAAAAAAAGAAAAAGCCCTCACCTATTACGAGAGAGGCCATGGTATGGCCTTATATGAATATCAACTTTCATGGCTTAAAACTATTAACGGAGAAGTAGATTCAGTGGTGTATGACTTTAGGGATTTAAAAAACTCCATCGGCCAGTTTACTATGGATGTAAGTATAGCCGAAAAAAAATGGCTCATAGAAAAGGAAATACAGGATCCAATATTTTCTGGGGCTTTTTTGAAGACAAACCAAAATAATTGGGGTGATAATCTCACAGGTGCAAACCTAGCTACTAAACAAAGGTGGGAAGCAGAAAATACAAGGATAGATAGTAGTGGGCTTTACTCCCTTTATCATCTCTTTAACCAATATGTATATGGTGCTTTATTAATCATATTTGTGTTTTTGATAGGTGGTGGATTTGCTTCAGAGAAAGGTAAGAAACCTACCATTAATTTTTTGAGAACACAGCCTATTGGAGAAAGTAAGCTATTTTTAGGAAAGATATTTACTTCAACCACAATAACTGTGCTAAGTTGTTTTATTGTTTTGTTATTACTACTACTTATTGGGACCTTTATTGACAGGCTTGGTGATTGGAGATATCCTGTTTTACACTATGATAGCCCATCTGTAGTGGAATCACCAGATTATACTGGGATGGTATCAGTGGGTAAAGGATTTCACTTTGTAAACTTAGGGAGTTATTTACTAAATAGTGTTGGTATTTTCCTTGTACTCACTATGTTCTTCATGGTACTGTCAAATTTCATATCATTATTTGTCACAAAAAGACTTGGAGTTTTTGCCAGTACAATGCTAATAGGGGCTAGTGGGTATGTATTAAGCATTCAAATTTTCGATAATATAGCACATTTATCACCATTTACTTATATTAATATCCCTAAAATCACCAATGGTGAGATTTCAACTATGCTTGATAACCCAACTATTAATACGCAAACTGGGATATTGGTTCTCCTGTTTTCTATACTAGTTATGATAGTATTAGGATGCTTATTTTTAAATATAGGAAAAGTAAGCTTAAAAAGAGTAAGCTTAGAACAAAGTAAACAAATGTGATATAAAATTATCATACTAGATAAAAGGACGGGTACCCGTCCGAGACTGCTGAAAAACCTCCATCTTTGTTGTTACTGCGAAAGTCCATCATCCTCACGTATTACATATACGCTCCGGTGATGGGCTTTCTTGTGCCTAGAATCTGAAGATTTTTGAGCAGCCTTAAAAGATAAGGACTTTTTCAGTGGCCTCGTACCCGTCCTTTTATCTGTTAAATTATTTACCACACACCCCAGAGTTTAAGTAGTTTATAAACCAAAAAACTTTCTCACAAAATGTGAAAATGTCTATTGACTTAAGTAAAATTCACTGATAAGATTAAGGTGTAACAAAGAGGTCACAAGTACATACTAAAGGCAGTGGATAATTTTTTTTGAATATAGTGGGACAAAAAAGTAATCACTGGGACAATTAAAGTCCAATAAGGAGGCAGTTATCTTGCGACAGATTATCGAAATCCAAAAAAAAATTGCCCCTGAAACAATTGAAATAATTAAAAAAAGGCATAATATACTAAGGACCATAGGACATTTACAACCAATCGGTAGACGTGTTCTAGCTACCCAACTTGATATTGGTGAACGAATACTAAGGGCTGAAGTGGACTTTCTAAAAGATCAAGGCTTAGTGGAAGTCAGTGCCACTGGTATGAGCTTGACCAAAAGTGGGTATGATTTGCTCTACTCCATGTCAGACTTCGTTAAAGAATTATTAGGCTTAAAGAATATAGAAGAACAATTAGAGAAAAAATTAGGTATAGGTCAGGTTATAATAGTCCCTGGGGATAGTGATCAAAATCCCCTAATAAAACAAGAACTGGGCAAAGCAGCAGCAAAGGTGTTGCAAAGGGTTGTCAATGATAATGACATAATAGCTGTAACAGGTGGAACAACCATTGCCACCATACCATCTAATCTACCTAAACTAAGTAAAAATGTATTAGTTGTACCAGGTAGAGGGGCACTGGGTGAAAAGGTTGAAATTCAAGCAAACACCATAATAGCTGGTTTAGCAGCACAACTTGGTGGAAACTATAAAATGTTAAATGTACCAGATAACCTAAGTCCTGAAACCTTAGAAAAACAATT
>CAYYRM010000002.1:0-33007 GCA_964474005.1 uncultured Eubacteriales bacterium | reverse complement strand
GGACCACCCCTAATTATCCTGTTTATCGATTTCATAGAACATCGCAAATAGCTCCAGAAATAATACAATTAAATTCCTTGGTCAATTCCACCAATCCCTTAGCTGCCCCACCAGCCTTCATAAAATCATCTATTATTAGTACCCTTTTCCCTGGTTGCATAGCCCTTTTAGTTAGGGACATTGACTGTATTCTACGTCCTGAACCTGTAACATAATTTATGGTTACTACTGGCCCTTCTGTGACCTTAGCCTCTCTTCTTGCAACAACAACCTGTGCATTCAAATAATTTGCAGTTGCCATGGCTATGGGTATACCCTTTGTCTCCACTGTTAAACAATAGTCTATCTTTGAGTTGACATATCGTGTAGCGAATATTAACCCTAACATATTTGTTATCCTCGGATCAAAAACCAAGTCAGAGTAATAAAGGTAACCCCCTGGTAAAACCCTCTCTTTACTTTGCAGTTTTTCTTTTAAACCACTGAGAAATTGCTGGGCTTTTTCCTTTGTGATATTTGGCCTAAAAAAAGCACCCCCTGTAGCCCCAGATTGGCTTATTATTTCACCTATTCCTTCCATGGTAAATGTTCTATTCAATAAATCCAAATCTTCACTTATACTTGATTTAGCCACATCGTATTTATCACAAAACCCATTCAATGGAAATGGCTTGTTTGCTGAAAATAAAAACTCCAGTGCCATATTCGCAACCCTTTGACTCCTTTTGAACTTAGACACTTTAATCCCTCCCCTTTAGAGCATTTTTTATTTTTGTTATTTTAATAAAGCAACCCCTAAGGGTTGCTTACCTTTTTTAAATATAGCTCTGCTATTTCTATGTCAGAGTCTTTATCCACGTCTGTCCCAAGCTGTGGGTAATTTGATATTATTGCCTTAACGCTGATTCCCAATAGTTTAGAAACCCTGTCTTCCAATCCACCTATGGATAGCTTTTTCCTTAATAGTTTAAAAAGAAAAATCCAACCTAGATGATTTGCAAGCTTAACGGGGCTTTTGCGTAATTCAATAAGTTTTTCCCCTCTGGGTGCTGCTATATCTATACATTCTCCATCCACTAGAAAAATATTCCCCCCTATAAATGTCCCCTCTTTTAAAGTTACATATGTTCTTTTAACACCGGGAAAAATTTCTTCGTTTATGGACTTTTGTACAATGGGGTAGAAAAGTTGCTGATTATTTTCATTGGCTTGATTGATAAAATCCTTAACTGATTCAGTTGTAATCATAGGTATATCAGATGTCACAATTAGAATCCTTCCATGTTCATAACCCACTTTGCTAGCCTTAATGTTTTCCATTATACTGTTTTGTTGCTGTACAATTTTTATAGAATAAAATTTAGTTATGTTCTCTAAATCCTCTTTAGGACCTACCACAACTATTTCATCCACTTCGTCAACCGCTGTTAAACAATCTAAAACATAGTAAAGCATGGGTTTATCGTTAATTGGATAAAATGCCTTATTTTTTATGGCCTGCCCTTTTATAACTTCACCCACCCCGTTACTCCCTGCTAAAACCACTGCCCTTATTGGTTTCATATGTTCCACTCCGTTTCAGTAAATTTAGTTACAAATACCTCACCAGCTAAGGTTTCTAATCCCTTGGCTATTTTCACTGCTTTATCGTAACCGCTACATATTCCATATACTGTAGGTCCACTTCCAGACATAAGTACCCCTGTGGCTCCCATTTGTGCCATCTTATTCTTCAGGAATTTTACTGTTGAGTATTTTTTTAAGGTTACAGTTTCTAAGACATTGGCCAAATTACTACATATTTCCTTAGTATTGCCTTCTTCTAATGCTTTTATCATAGCAGTGGTGTCAGGTCTGTTGTAAACTTCTTTAAATTCTAAACCACCATATACATCCCTTGTTGAAACCCCTATGTTTGGTTTTGCCAAAACCATCCATAGTTGTGGTGGTGATGGTAAAGGTTCAAGCTTTTCACCGATGCCCCGGGCCAGTTGGGTTCCCCCATCAATGAAAAAAGGGACATCGGCACCTAATTTAAGGCCCAACATTTTTAGAGTTTCATTGGTCAAATCTAAATTCCAAAGTTTATTAAGTCCCTTTAAAGTAGCTGCACAGTCACTGCTACCACCACCTAACCCCGCAGCCACTGGTATATTTTTTTCTATTGTGATTTTTACACCTTTTTTTATACCTGTAAACTTTTGAATAACTTCCACTGCCTTGTAGACTAGATTGCTATTGTCTGTGGGCACAAAGGGATGAGAGCAAATAATTTCTATGTTATGGCTTTCCTCTATCTCAATATAATCACATAAATCTATTGTTTGCATTATCATTTCAACTTCATGATAATTGTCTTCTCTTTTGAATAAAACGTCTAAGGTTAGATTTACCTTTGCGTTTGCCCTCAACCTCATGTATATTCCCCTCCAGTAATAAATACTTCATGCACTTTTCCATATATTATACCAAAAGTTTACGATTCTTGTAAAATGTCATACCAAAATAAAAAGCAGAGGTTTCCCTCTGCTATCCAGTCTTTTTTATCTGTTTTACTTTTATAGCCAACCCTTTTAAAGCTGCTTCTTTAATGGTGTCAAACTTTTCGTAAAAAGCCACTACCAAGTCATTAGGTTCTGCAATCTCTATGGCTTTACCTATAGCCTTGTTTTCATCGTTAATTATCATAACCTTATCCTTTGACATCCCAGCAGAAACAACACCATCATAAATCAATTTAGCCACTTCATTCTTTTTTCTCCCCCTAAGCTCTTTATCTTCTTTTACAATAAGTAAATCTCCATATCCTGCAGAAATTTCTCCTAACTCAGTCAACTGTTTATCTAGTCTATCCCCAGGTGCCCCTATTACCAAAATTAATTTGTTGTGTTTCATGGATTTGGCTAGATCCAGTGTTTTAATAAAACCTTCTTTATTATGTCCGTAGTCTAATAGAACAGTTACATCATTTTCGTGAAATATATTGGCTCTTCCAGGATTATGGATATTGCTATCAAAGTCTTGAAGCCCTTTTTTTATAATCTTTTTATCAAGACCAAATACTAAAAGTGCACCTACAGATGCTAATGTGTTTTCCACATTGTGATTAGCGGCTCCATTTAAAGTAAAAGGAACCTTTGAAAGTGAGACTATAGGGCTTACCTTGTCGCCCTCTGCCAAATAAATCATGTTGTTTTTCTCGTAAATGGCTTTTCCACCTAATGACAAATGTCTCTTAATTGTGTGGTTTTTGCAATCCCTACTAAAGAAAATTACTTGGGCCTTGGGATTGGCTTTTGCCATTTTGCTAACGTATGTGTCGTCTGCATTTAGTACTAAAAAACCTTTATCTTTAACAGCTTCTGCCACAAGGGATTTAACATGATACAACTCTTCAATATCATTTATACCATCTTGCCCCAAATGGTCTTCTGATAGGTTTGTCACCACTGCCACATCTGCTAAATCATAACCCAGTCCCCTCTTTACTATCCCACCCCGGGCTGTTTCTAACACTGCAACTTCAACGGTTGGGTCATCTAAAATAACTTGGGCACTTATGGGCCCAGTGTTATCGCCATCCATCACCTTAATATCATCAATGAAGATACCATCAGTGGATGTTTTACCAACAATCATATTATTTTCTTTTAATATATGGCTAATTAGCCTTGTGGTCGTGGTTTTTCCGTTGGTTCCAGTAATGGCTATGATGGGAATCTGACATGGGGAGTCTTCAGGAAATAAATAGTTTACTATCTTATCTCCAACATTTCTTGGTTTTCCTACACTGGGATATAAATGCATTCTTATACCAGGGGCAGCGTTTACTTCAATGACTGCACCACCAGTTAAAGTAACTGGTTTAGTTATATCTTCAGTCACTAAATCTATTCCTGCTATATCTAAACCTATTACTTTAGCAATACGCTTTGAAATCATTATGTTGTCTTTGTGAATTTGGTCAGTTACATCAATGGCTATACCACCTGTACTTATATTTGCATTTTCCCTTAGAAAGACCTTCTCTTGTTTTTTAGGTATATAATTTATGGTCATATTTTTTCTAGCCAATACCATGAACACCACAGGGTCTACTTTTATTTTTGTAAGGGGTTTGTCGTGGTCTTCTCCCCTTAACGGATTTTGATTTTCAATGTCAATCAACTCTTTAATTGTATGAATGCCATCCCCTACAATATGTGCCGGCAAACGCTCTGACACAGCAACAACTTCATCATTGATAACTAATATTCTATAGTGCTTACCTGTAATGTGGCGTTCTACTATTATTTTATTACTATAATTTTCTGCCAGCTTAAATGCACTACGTATTTCAGTTTCTGTTTCTAAGTTTAAAGTCACACCTTTACCTTGGTTACCATCACATGGCTTAACAACCACTGGTGTACCTATCTCTTTGGCAATTTCCAGTGCCTGCTCTTCTGTTTTTGCAATCCTTCCAATGGGAACCGAAATCCCACTTTTTTCTAATATCTTTTTGGTCATTGTTTTATCACATGCAATATCCACACCCACGGAACTGGTCTGAGATGTTATTGTAGCCTCAACTAACTTCAGATGTTTACCAGTTCCTAGTTGGAGGATGCTACCACTTGTATCTAAATGCTTTACAGGAATACCTCTTTTTTTTGCAGCTTGATAAATGGCCATGGTGCTGGGACCTAGTTCAGTGGTCCGTTTAATCTTTTCCAGTTTATCTAGCTCCCTATTTAGATCATATTTTTTCTTGGTTAAAATTGATTTGATTAATTCAACGGCCACATGAGCTGTTCTTTCTCCCACTTCGCAATTTGGACATTCAAATACAAGGTAATAATGATTAGGTGGATTTAACAATCTTGTTTTACCATATTTCACTTCATAGCCCAACTTGTGGAGTATTTCTAAAGACACATGTTCTATAATATGGCCAAAAAAAGTACCTTCTTCTAATCTTTGCTGGAAGCCATTTTTCTCAAATATACCGCATTGATGATAAATTATATTTGGCAAGTACTCTATTAATTGCTCATTGAAGTTGTCAAACTCTCTGCTTTCCTTTTCACTGAACTCTGCGAGATTGATTTCTAAATAATAAACAGGTCTATGACAATATATATTTCTTCCGGCATAAAACTTAGATTTTAAAATTTCCACAAAAACTCCTCCTAATTAAAAAGAGGCTTACGCTCTTTTAGGTCATAACTGTATCCATGGGGAAGTATATTAACCACCACATCTGTTATGGCCAATGGTTGATTTGGCTTTAGCTCAGATACGTTGGTAAATGAAGAATCCCTTCCATCCACTATTGTTACGGTTTGTGAACCTATCACCTTTAGTTTTGCTGTGTTATCTATTAGTACAGAAGTATCTTCATCAATACCAATTCCTAAAATATAAGGGTTTTGGGCTACAGCCGCCATTAGTCTACCTAGGCGACCCCTTTGGGCAAAGTGCTGGTCTATAACCACTTCGTTGACTAGACCCATGCCAGGAGCCATATTTAAAATTCCCATTTGTGGGGTGGATTCACCGTTACCACCAATTATCATTGTTGAACTCATGGCAGCGGCCCCTGCACTGGTACCTGCTATGACCACCCCATCTTTGTATGCCTTTTGAAGTGAGTGATCCACGGGGGTTCCTCCTAATATACTTGTTATTCTAAGCTGATCTCCCCCTGTAAAAAAGATCCCTGTGGATTCTTCAATGCTTCTTTGAGCCCTTTCGCTGAAACCATCTTTCCGACTATCTATTTTTAACACTTCAACATTTTCAACACCTAAACTTTTAAATAAATCCACATACTGTTCTCCAACCTTATCGGGTTCCTCTGTGGCCGTGGGCATTATTATAACCTTTCCTTCTCTACCTTTGGCAAGCTTCACAAATTCGTTTAGAATAAGGCAGTCTCCTGTTTTATCCTCAGCCCCGCCTATTATAAGAAGATTTCCTTCCACTTTCTCCATAGACATATCACTCCCTATTTTCTCTTAAATTTATTTGTAACCAAGTTTATTGGTAAATATACAAAAAAAAGAGGCTTTTTTTGCCTCTAAAAGAACCTATCCACATTTTGAATATCCACAATGGGTACAAGTAACGCATCCACTTTCAAATCTCATTGATTTACCACACTCTGGACAATTCCTTACATCATTAACAGCATTGGTGGCCGATGTCTCCTCAATTGCTTGATGTGAATTATATTTGAAGTCTTCTATTTTTTTTATAGCCTTAGCTATTGCATCTGGGCATGACGTCACCTTTATCCCAGGCCTTCGTATACATGCAGAGCATCTTATCCCCCGCAATTGCTCCATAATGGTATCTTGGGAGATTCCTGACCTTAGAGCTATGGATATCAGCCTACTGGTTGCCTCAGATTGAGATGAACATCCACCGTCCCTTCCAGTGTTAGTAAAAACTTCACAGATACCATGTTCGTCAGAATTCACACTTATATAGAGGTTCCCACAACCTATTTTTACTTTTTCAGTGGTACCCATGGTCACATCTGGTCTTGGCCTAGGGGTTATACTGTTGATTGGGAATTCCTTCATTTTACTTTTAGTCTTCGGATCCCCCTTCGTCAATACTTGGGAATCCCTGCTGCCGTCTCTATACACTGTTACACCTTTACACTTAAGTTTATAGCTTTCTATAAATGCGGCCTCTATGTCATTCAGATTGGCTTCATTAGGAAAGTTTACAGTTTTAGATACCGCATTGTCAGTAAACTCTTGGAATGCCCCCTGAATTCTTATGTGCCATATTGGGCTTATTTCATGTGAAGTACAAAATATATCTTGAATATCTTTGGGAATTTCGTCTATTCCTTTAACAGTACCTGCTTCAGCTATTTTTTCTAGAAGTCCTTCACTATAAAAATTTCGTTCCCTGGCTATTTGTTCAAATAAAGGATGTACTTCTAATAGTTGGTCATTATCTAACACCGTACGTTTGTAGCACACTGCAAAAAGTGGTTCAATACCACTTGATACTCCAGCTATAATACTGATGGTCCCAGTGGGAGCTATGGTTGTAGTTGTTGCATTTCTTAATGCTTTATAGCCTTTTTCAGGATATATACTAACTTTAAAGTTTGGAAAAGAGCCCCTTTTTTCTGCCAACACCTGAGAGTAGTATCTCGATTGTTCTTGAATAAAAGACATGACCTTTGTTGCAAATTGGACAGCTTCTGATGAGTTATAGGGTATCCTTAATTTTATCAGACAATCTGCAAAACCCATTACTCCTAATCCTATTTTCCGGTTGGCCTGTACCATTTTAGTTATCTCATCTAAAGGGTATTTTCCCATGTCTATAACATTATCTAAAAATCGTATGGATAAATGTATTACCCTTTTAAGGTGCTCAAAGTCAAAACCATTTGCTTTAACCATATTAGATAGGTTAATTGACCCTAAATTACAAGCTTCGTAAGGTAAAAGGGGCTGTTCTCCACATGGGTTAGTACTTTCTATTTCCCCTAAACTTGGGGTTGGATTGTCTTCATTCATCCTATCTAAGAAAACTATACCTGGCTCTCCACTTTTCCATGCAGAATCAACCAATAAATCAAAGACATCTTTAGCAGGTAAACTTTGTACTTTTTCCTTAGTCCTAGGGTTTATAAGGTCATATTTAGTGTTATTGATAACTGCTTCCATAAAGGATTCAGTTATTCCCACAGATAGATTAAAATTTATAAGTTCTGTGTTGTTCTGCTTAATGGTTATGAAATCTAAAATGTCTGGGTGGTCTACCCTTAAAATACCCATGTTTGCTCCTCTTCTTGTCCCACCTTGTTTAACTGCCTCTGTGGCTGAGTTAAATACCTTCATAAAAGAAATGGGTCCACTTGCCACTCCACCAGTTGTTAAAACCCTATCATTTTGTGGACGTATTCTTGAAAATGAAAATCCTGTACCTCCACCGCTTTTATGTATTAAAGCTGCATTTTTAATTGTTTCAAATATACTCTCCATGGAGTCATCCACAGGCAACACAAAACAGGCAGCCAACTGTTGCAGTTCATTTCCTGCATTCATGAGGGTGGGTGAATTGGGTAAAAAATCTAAGCTTGCCATCAGCTGGTAAAATTCATCTTCTCGCTGTTTTCTCTCCACTTCACTTGAACCGTAAATAAGTTCTGCTAAGCTTATATTTTGTGCCACCCTTCTTATAAGATTTTCAGGTGTCTCACAAACATTACCGCTTTCCTTTTTTAAATACCGTCTTTCTAACACTGTCCTTGCATTATCAGACAATTTTACTTTTTTATCCATTTGTATACCCCCAATACTAAATATAGTGTTATCAAGAATTATAAACCACTATATATAGTATTTCAAGTCTAAAAATTATTAGTTATAACAACGTAAATGATTTTAACATATAATAAAAAAAGGAGGTATCACCTATGTCTAAAATAATCGTTAGTCTTACAGATAGAAAGTTATACTTCTATCAGAATAGTGCTTTAATGGGTGTATACCCTGTTGCCATCGGAAAGCCCAGTACCCCAACTCCCATTGGTGAATTTAAAGTTTTAGAAAAATCCGTAAATCCTGGAGGAGCCCTTGGCACAAGGTGGATAGGCTTTACAAGAGAACGTCATGGCATACATGGAAACAACAACCCTTCTTCCATCGGTAAGGCTGTGTCATTGGGTTGTGTAAGGATGTACAATAATGATGTTGAAACCATCTACCCCCATATACCCATGGGATCCACCATAATTGTTAAAGAGAAACATACGGAAGATAATACCCCAAGTTTAGTTGATAATCCCTCTGAAAGTCACAATAAATACACAGTAAGACCCGGGGATAGCCTTTGGAAGATAGCCAACAAATTTAAAATTTCCGTTGACCAACTTAAAAGCAATAATAATCTTACAGGGGATCTGATTTACCCTGGACAGGTTCTAAAAATATAATAAATAGAGGGCCAAATTTGGCCCTCTATTTATTATCTCCCCACAAACATTTGTGTAAACATAATTCCATAGGGCCCACCTTCAACTATACCTATACCAATATGGGTAAAGGACGAATTCAAAATATTGGCTCTATGCCCCGGTGAATTCATTAAGTTGGTATGTGCCCTTGAAACACTTCCTGCCCCTGCTAGATTTTCCCCAGCCGTACGGAAACTTATGCCGAAACTTCTCATCATATCAAATGGGCTTCCGTATACTGGTGACTGATGGGCAAAGTAGTTGTTTTGTATCATGTCTTGACTTTTTAACCTAGCAACTCTAACGATTTCATGATCCATAATTAGTGGTTTTAGTCCATGCTTAATTCTTTCTTGATTTATTAAGTTAAGCATTTCCTGTTCCATCTGTTGTTGTCTAGTTTGTGGTTGTGGTTGTGGTTGTGGTTGTGGTTGTGGTTGTGGCTGTGGTTGTGGTTGTGGCTGTGGCTGTGGTTGTGGCTGTGGCTGTGGCTGTGGTTGTGGCTGTGGTTGTGGCTGTGGCTGTGGCTGTGGTTGTGGCTCTTCAACTTCCCCAGTTGATGGAATAAGTAGCCTTTGACCCACGTAAATTAAATGGCCCTTTAAATTATTAGTTTCCATAATGGAGTTAATGCTTACACCGAATCTTCTAGCTATGAAAAACAGTGTATCTCCTCCTGATACCCGATAAACAGTAAAGCGTTGTACTATTCTGCTAGGATCTAATAAATCTCTAAGGGCTTGTTTCGTTTGGTTACCCACAAATCCATCCACAATTAATTTATTACCACTTTGGAATCTCATAACTGCACTTCGGGTCATATTACCAAAAATCCCATCGACGGGGCCAGGAGTATAACCTAAGTTGTGCAAGTCTCGTTGTAAGAGGACTACAGATTGTCCCCTATTTCCCACCTTTATAACCTCAGAATCATTAATATAGGCCATGGCGGTATTTGTTACTAGTAATACTAAAAACATAACTACGACTAATACTTTTGCTTTTCTGATAAATATCCCTCCTTAGATGCTAGTTAACATAATTCTACCTTTGTGATTCTGTCGTGTAAATGGAAATATATTACCTGGAAGATTCCTAGACTAAAAGAATTTTTTTATAAAAAAAGAGGTGTGGAATAACCACACCTCTTTAACCCTTAGGCTTCGGCAAACATGGTACAATTACCTTCTGACCTGGGAAAATGGCATCGGGATCAGGAATATTGTCCTTGTTTGCCTTAATTAATTCATTTAAGGTAACTCCAAAACGTTTAGCTATTTTAAATAGTGAATCCCCAGGTTGTACCACATAAATTACGTATGTTGCATCAGGTGGACAAAAATCGTCATCAGGCACATTAACATCAGTAACCACGTCCAATGCTTGGGTTTGGGTAACCTTAACAAATAACTCTAATACTGCTGTTTGTTTACCTGTTATGTCATCATTTGACATATCTATATTTACATATTCTACTCGGGGAGTAACATTTAGGTTCATACCAGGGGTTACACCGGGTATGTGGATAAAGTGTGTAAAATTTTCTCCATCTATGGTCATTTCCCTTAATACGCTGGTTTTTTGATCAACATAAAATACATGCTTTTCTAAATCCCCTTTTATTATCACTTTATCTTCTATGGGTTTAGCTTCGTTTATATTTACGTTGGATACAATATTGGAGATTTTTTTAACGGGATGTGGAAATTCTACATCTGCTGTAACTGTCAATTGGTCCGCATCTTCACCCACTACGTTCTCAACTTTAAAAAGCTCTGTCAAAACATCTATACCATCTGCCCCCACAACTACCTCCATTTGTACTGACTCTGTGACCTTTATAAACAGATCAATGACTGCAGTTTGCTTAGCGGTGGTTCTATCATTGTTATCAATAACATGATCAATAAATTCAACCCTTGGGTGTACTTGAACATTCATACCTGGTCTAGCTCCTGTAATATCAACAAATTGAGTGAATGAATCATCCACGGATTTTTCTTTTACTGCCCCTGTAACCGCATCAATATAATAAATTTGCTTATGAAGGTTTCCTTCAATAACTACCTTGTCGTCAATTACCCTAGGGTTAATTCCAGTAAATGCACTGTCAACAGTTACAATTTTCTTAACGGGTGTTTCAAAATCCACGTCTGAAATGACAGATGTTTGAACACTTCCTTCACCCACAACATTTTGTACCTTCACAAGCTCTTTAAATGGCTGAATTTTAGGGCCAATTATGTCAGTTACAACTTCTACCTTCATGGTATCAGTTACTTTAACATAAATTTCCAATATAGCAGTTTGTTTCACATCTGTACCTATTTTATGGTGTGCCGCCCCTGCTTCCTCTTCATCCCTCCTTTTTGATTCCTTCTCGATGATCTCAAAGTTTACATCTTCTGACCTCACAGTAACTTGAGCATGGTTTCCTGGACTTATACCATCCATATGGACAAACTCTGTGAACTTTTGTGGTGCCAAGGTTTCACCATACACAATCCCGTCATCACCGACATAGTAAACTTGGTTTACTAATTCTCCCTCAATGATTACCTTATCCTCAATAACTTCTACCTTTATTTTGTCTTGGGGTATGGTGATATCTGGAACTAAAAATTTCTTAACAGGTCTAGGTAAGTTAAACTCTTCTAAGACTTTAAACTGTTTTGATTCTTCACCTATGACAAAGTCAAGCTTTAATGATTCCCTTAAAACATCAACCTTCGGTTTAGTCATTTTTCTTCCTCCTTTCCCAAATTAACCTATAGTACACTATATGCATTTGTCATGGAAAATATTTACCCCTCCTACTTTGTTTCTCATTCTATCCATATGCAGAAATTCCGAATTTGTGTTATTTTTTTTAAGAAAGTTAATATTTTTTTAGGATTTTTTCACGGTTTTTTAGATAAATTTCATAGCCCTTTTCTATGATTTTTTTAGTCTCATCAAAATCTCCTAAGGATACATCAGGTAACTTGGGCTCAATGTAAATCTCAGCCTCTGAATAATATTTACTATTATCAATGGCGATGGATATCAACCTACCACCCAATTCAATTAATCCGTTGGGCTTGGAACTAAAAGGAGGTTTACTTGAGACCTCTACGGATATAGTACTATTTGTGCCCATCTTTTTAACTAGGTTAATTGGTGTATTATTAGTTAGGCCTCCATCCACTAGGTGATACTCATTAAATACTACACCCTTATATATCAAGGGTATTGCTATACTTGATCTTACTGCTAAATAAAGGGGGATATTATCCATTACAATTCCTTCAAAGTCGCTAAAAAGAACCGGTTTATTAGTAAAAATAACATCCTTACCTGAATTAACATCAACTGCCGTTATTGCGATTGGTAACTGAACTTCGGAAATCAATATTTTCCCATATAGCTTTTTAAGTATTTTGGTAAGCTTATCTCCCTTTAATAAACTCCAATATGTTGTTTCTTCAAATTTAAACCTTCCCAACAATATTCTCACATAGGTTTTTAAAAATCCCCATAAGTTAAATCTTAAATCTAAAACATCCCCTGTACTTAAACCCTTGGTCACTTCTTCTAATTGATCATAGGTAATTCCTAAAGCTAAGGCTGCAGCTAAAATTGCGCCTACACTAGTGCCACTAACTGCTCCTATGGGTACCTTGTCTTCCTGAAGTCCTTTAAAAACACCTAAATGAGCTAAACCCCTTTGTCCTCCACCACTAAAACTTATTCCCCACATTTTTATCACCTCTTTACAATCTACGTGTAAAATAACTTGAATGTGATAAAAGTACAAAAAAAAACCGCCTAGAGTTTAGGCGATTCTTTTTATGAAACTGAAAAACGTATTTTTTTATTATCATTACTGTAAAGAGTCAATTCTACTGTTTCTGTTAAGATATCAGCATAGGAAAATGAAAGTCTTCTGTTAAAATTTTCTTCATTCACTAGGATTAAAAAATGTGATGGATATATCTCTTCTAAAATCCCAGTACGCTCCATTGCTTTTTTTCTTCCTCTGTTAGCCTTTAGGGAGATTTTTTGCCCGATATAACCCTCTAAATCTTGCTTAATAGCGGCTAAGGTGGTTTTTGTAGCCAAATAACATCACCTCATAACTGTTTTACTCTATTTTAGCATTTTTGAGGGTTAATGTCAAGTTTAGTCAAATCTTATAGCAATTTTACGTATAACATGTCAAGAGTAAAATTCCAAAATTGCTTCTTCAATAGCTTGAGCCACTAAAGATTGATTAGCTTCATCCATGATTATTTGTTCCTCAGTGGGATTTGTTATAAAAAGAGGCTCTGTTAGTGCTGATGTCATCTCTGTTTCCCTAAGAACATAGTAGTTTTCCTGTTTTACACCTCTATTTCTCCTGCCAAGTTTATCTAGCAATTGATTTTGAATAAGTGTGGCTAATCTTTCACTTTGTGCTGTACCCCTTGTATGCCAAAATGTCTCAGTTCCATTGGCACTTGAGTCATTAAAAGCATTAAAGTGTATGCTTATGAATATATCTGCATTTGAGTTATTTGCAATCCTTACCCTCTCACCTAAAGATACATATATATCTTCATTTCGAGTCATAACAACTTCGGCACCTAAATTTTCAAGCCTTTCTTCTAGCTCTAAGCTGACATTAAGGGAGATTTCTTTCTCTTCTAAGCCAGATGGACTTACTGCCCCAGTATCTGATCCTCCATGGCCTGGATCCAAGGCTATGGTAATACCCTCTAGCACTTGAGAGGGCGGCTCAGGTGTATCACCGTTGTCATCCCCATTTCCTGGTTCATGATCCTCTTGTGGTGACACTCTTATTTCTATCTCATTATCACTTTCTTCTAATTCTTTTTGAAAACCTTCATTTATTTCTATCCTTATTAGTGTTGTATCTTCATTTTCCTTTTCTAACTTTAGTTTGTTAATTCCTTCAATCATATATTCACCCCCAAATTTAAGAATATGGTGACTTAGGTAGTCCAAGTCTAAATTTACCCCTTGTTTCCACTCCACCTATTCCCTCTATTCCCGTTATGGTATTTTGTATAACATCATAAATACAAACTGAATCCATTATAGAAGTAAAGGACACTTTTTCCATTATAAAAACAGGGTCTAAGCAGTGAATTAATATCCTTTGGGGAGAGCTGGCGAAGTTAGCCCCTGCTTTTAAAATTGCTTCGTAGTGAGATTGGCATGCACCAGCAAAAATTACTAAATCATCCTTACTTGGTTCGAACTTCCTTGCCTCTTTGGTAGCTTCAACGAAATATTTTGATGTTCTATAGTTATTAATGTCAGAAAAATCATTTTGTTTTTTAGTCAGTCCATCATGACCAGTTAAAACCAGTATATCTGGATTGTGCTTATCCAATAAATCTTTTATCCTACTTGGTTGGTCCTTTTCTGGAACGTGGTATGGGAAAACCGTTAACCCTAAGTCTTCGTATGCCTTAGTACATATATCTAAATATTCTTTGTCACCATCAAGATGAACTATACTTCCTGGTACTTCAAAATAATCTTTAACCTTATTTTGCTTAGAATTTTTGCTCCTTGAAGCATATTTCTCCCGTTGGAGATTTCTTCTTTTTTCTATATTTTTTATGACCCTAGTACTAACACTTGTTATTTTTTTTCTGTAGTCAATTATTTCTTTGGGTGATAAATGGTTTAAGTCAGTAAACTTTGCGTCCGCCAGTAGCCTCATATCTACACCTTTTAGAAAAGCAACTTTTTCTTTTTGATCTATACTTATAATTTCAAAATAGAGATCATTACCATATGACTTCCGTGATACAATATCACCTACATTAAAATCCATAGCTACCCTCCTTCCTATAGTATAATATGACTGAGTTCCCCTAAGGTGATAATCTTTGATTATCGATGAGAACTATTATATACCCGTGTCTAATACTTTTTTTTTGCATAGACTTTTAGTAGGGCAGTCTTTTAGGGAGTGATAATCATGATAACTGCAATTGTTCCTGCACAAAATGAGGAAAGCAGAATTGAGACCGTTATTAATCACTTGTTATTTATAGGTATAAAAGATATTTTTATTGTAATAAACGGATGTACTGACAATACAGAAGATTTGATTAAAACTAAATATCCTTTTGTTAATAGAATTACATTTTCTAACCCCTTAGGTATAGATTTACCAAAAGCCATTGGTGCCTTTTATGCGTTGAAATCCTCTTTTTCAGATCTCTTATTTTTTGATGGTGATCTTACAGGTGAAATTACCACCGAGTTGTCTGTGCTAATTAAGAACCATGTAAAATATAGCAATGACTTAACATTAACCGATTGTTATCCTGAACCTAATAGTCTGGATGACTTACCTAAGGGATTATTATTTCCCCGAATGCATCTTAATCAAATCCTAGGCATATACAATAAAATAGGTATAGCCACTCCATCCCATGGTCCATATATTGTAAGCAATAAGTTTCTTAATTCCATTGAATTAAAAGACCTTGCCATCCCTCCAGTTTTGTTGGCAAGGTGTGTGAAAAAATCCTTTAAGGTTGGAATAGGCGCAAACATTCCACATGTTCGGTTAGGTTCAAAGCTCAAAAACGGTTCACATACTAAATTAATATACGAAACCCTATGGGGGGACTGTGCAGAAGCCATTTCTTTCTACCTAAATCTACCTAGGAACAGATTTCTGTTTGGCCATGAGTATCAGGGGTATAATCCTATGCGACGTTTTGATATACTAGAGTCTCTTCTTCAAAAGAATAAGGATTTTAATTTGGATAAATAGAAATAAGGGCACTGATCAAAAATCAGTGCCCTTATTTCTATTTTGTATGCTTATCAGCCACCTTACTTGCGGCAAAAGAATTTGGTTTTATTGTTGTCTGATACCCCTTTTTTTCTATGAAATCTATTACCTCTCTTATGAGATTTTTGGTATCTCCATGCTCCCCAACATCAACATGGACTTCAAGAAAACCATTTAATTTATTATCGTTTATGAGTTGCTTAATTTTTTCTGCAGTCTCTATAGATAGTTGTGCTTCTTTGTATATCTTTTCCTTTAGTGTTACAGGGGTTGGAACTATATTTTTTCTAATGTAATATGTACCACCTTTGCCTACCCTGTATAGTACAATTACAGTAATAAACGTTAACTTTTTCCCTTTTCTTTGTGAGTCGGTACCAATGATAATTTTATAATTCGCCTTTGGATAACAGTTGATTTTTTTTATTATTTCTTCAGCAATGTGAGCAATTTTAATCCTGTTACCTTTTGGGTCATAAAAATCCATTAGCACCACTCCAATAACCTTAGTATAAGAGGTCCGAAATCAATGCAAATTCTTCAATGGTTAGGGTCTCCGCCCTTCTTGTGCCATCAATATTTACCTCTTTTAATAGATTATTAAGTTGTTCTTTATTTAATGCCCGTATACCAGATAAATTGTTAAGAATGGTTTTTCTTCGTTGACTAAAACTTTTCTTAACCACTTCAAAAAAGAAATCCTTGTCCTTTACCACTGTTCTGTCTTTTTGAATATTTATGTTAATAACCGCTGAATCCACATTGGGTTGAGGGTAAAAGGCTGAACCTGGTGCCTTTGTGACCAGTGTAGGTGCGCCATAATAATTTACCACCACCGTCAATGCTCCATAGTCTTTTCCACCAGGTTTTGCAGATATCCGTTGGGCAACCTCCAATTGCATCATTAAAGTTAAATTATCCCAAGGAAGGTCAGATTCCAGTATTTTAAAGATAAGGGGAGTTGTTATATAGTAGGGTAAATTTGCGGCAACTTTTAACTTTTTCGAATTAATATATTTGCTAAGTAACTCTGAATAATCAACTTCCAGTGCATCTTTATGAATAACTTCTATGTTCGGATATTCCCTGAAGCTTTCTTTAAGGATAGGTATTAGATCTGAGTCTAGTTCTATTGTATAAACTTTGGCTCCTTTTTTGGCAAGCTCTATTGCCAATGTTCCTATGCCTGGGCCAATTTCCAGCACCACTGAATTTTCATCTGCCCCTGTGGCATCAACTATCCTATTAAGTATGTTTTTATCAACCAAGAAGTTCTGCCCATATTTTTTCTTAAACCTAAATTCAAAATCGTTCACCACGGCCTTTACCTTTGAAAGATTATATAGGTTTTCCATTGTTTTCACCCCCATCTAAGTGGTCAATTGCTTTTAGTGCTTCATAAAATTCCTTTCTGGATATACCATAGGTGTTTAATCTTTTAAGAAATGCTTTTGAGTTTCCATATCCTATACCCAGTAAGGCCCCTAGTTTCTCTCTTCTATTTTGAGCCTTTGGTGTACCAATAAGATTATTTTCCATTAAATCAATATTGTTGAACAATTTGGTATTATTAGTGTCAACGGTTCTTAGTTTTTGCAGTGCTTTGATTATAACTTCAGGGGTTGAATTTTCAATGCCAATGTCATTATTTTTTACCGCATTTATTTTCGGTATATAGCAATGTTTTACCCCGGGAACCTCATCCTCTATCCTCTTTCTGATTATTTCTCCCATGTGGTCAGGATCTGTCAACACGATTACACCCCGATTTTTATGGGCAGTTTTAATCTTTTCCATTATATTATTATTTAGTCCATATCCACTGGTTATAATAACTTCTGCCTCTGGTACAGCCCTTTTTACGGCATGATAATCATTTTTACCTTCCACAACGATAATCTCTTTCATAAAGCTTCCTCCAAACAACCTAATAAAAGGGGGTTTCCCCCCTTTTTATTATAGTACTCTGTCTATAACATATACCCTAATCCCGTTCCTTCTTCCAAACCACCATGCTTGATCATGGGTTTCCATCAAAATATCTATGCGATTCCCTTTTATGGCACTTCCCACATCTGCAGCTATGGCATATCCCATTCCATCAATGTAAAGAAGTGACCTAAGGGGTATTATTCTTGGATCTACAGCCACTAAATGGGGATTCTCCCTGGTCCCAGTTCCAGCGATGGCCTTCCATCCTATGGATGTATAGCCATTTGCATATGGTCCTGTACAAACTGTCCATCCCCTACTATCCACAGGACATCCAGTGCCTTCAACGCCAGAACAATACGCAGTGGCCTGTACAGTCAATGCCCTTCTGACCACCAATTCTATACCACCTCTGGATATTGTCTCAATGGTTCCATATTCAACTATTCTGTCTTGTTTTTCTTTAATAATCTTTTCTTCTACTAAAATCTTTTTCTCTATTACCCCATCATGATAGATAACTTTATAGGTTTGCTCCTTTAGCCCCTCAGAGCCCTGCTGAATTACGTTTGTTTGCCCTCTAAACATCTGGCTATTTGCTATCCTTTGTTCATGAAAAAATATTCTGGTATTTTGTATCTCATAATCTTCTACAACCCTTGTAATATGTATGTTCCAATCAGTTTCTAGGTCGCTATATTCTACAATGTCTAAATCACTTATGGTAATCCCTGCATTTTCTAGTATTTCCTCTAAGTTAGGTTCAGGATTATATACAACAGTTTTCACCCCGTCATGAAAAATTATGTACTCCTTTGCCCTGACAATTTCTATGGTGGAATTGTTTCTTACTTTATCAGTCAGCTCGGGAACTACCTTATCTTCTTCACGCAGGTTTAATTCAAGTTCCATAAGTACATCTGAAACCTTAGATTTGTATGTCACTATTTCAAAGTAGTCATCATTGACCGTGACACCAACCCTCTTAGGACTAAAAGTAAATGATAATGACAGCATTAATAATAACCCACATACTCCCACAATCAATCTGTTAATGAATACTTCGTTACTTAATTAATAATCTTACATTTTTCACCTTTCTTACCTCCTCAGAAGTTTCTCCTCCCCCTCAAATACAATTGTTGACCCATTACTTCATTTCTAGTCCAAATTTAAAAAAATTGTTGCTATTTTCTGTTGTTTTTAGTGCAACATCTACTACTTCCATCTCTTTTATGTGTGCGATTTTTTCCACAACATATCTTACGTAGTGGGGGTAATTTAACTTTCCCCTAAAAGGCTCAGGTGTTAAATAAGGGCAATCAGTTTCTACTAACATATAATCCAATGGAATATCCTTAACAACTTCAACGGTTTTCCTAGCGTTTTTAAATGTTACAGGTCCTCCTATGGAAAGCATAAAACCACCCTTGATCAATTCCTTTGCTACATCTAAACTTCCAGAGTAACAATGAAACAGTGCACCATATTTGGGTTTTGGGAAATCTTTCAAGATCTTAAGCATATCTCCCATTGCATCCCTTTGATGAATGACATAGGGGAGATGTAACTGGTTAGCTAAGTCAATTTGCTCCATGAAAACCCTTTTTTGTATTTCCCTAGGTGAATAATCATAGTAGTAATCAAGACCTATTTCCCCAATGGCTACTACTTTTTTATTTTTACTTAAATCCTTAAGTTGTGCTATATAGTCATAAGGGACTCCCTTGGCATCATGGGGATGAACTCCTATTGTACAATATACCTGCTTAAACATGGTTGCTAATTTTACCCCATTTTTAGATGAAGGCAGGTCATAGCCAGTATTGACCATGGCTATAACCCCGTTTTTCACACTATTATTCACTAGGGCGTCCATATTATCTAGAAATTTTTCGTTATCAAGATGACAATGACTATCAATAAGCTGAAGATGCATTTTATCACCTACTTAACAATGCTTCCTGGTGCCATATCTTTATCAATTGCAGTTAAACACAAATTCCCTTTTGAGTCACTGGCAGCTAAAATCATGCCTTCAGATAAAACTCCCCTTAGCTTAACAGGCTTTAAATTTGCCACAAATATTACCTTTTTACCAATCAGTTCCTGTGGGGTATAATATTTGGCTATTCCTGCAACCACTTGACGCTTTTCCTCCCCAAGACTCAAATTGATTTTTAGGAGTTTGTCTGCTTTCTCAATGGGTTCAGCCCCTATTATTTCAGCCACTTTCAGTTGTGTTTTAAAGAACTCCTCTATGGAAATTAGGTTATCTCCATTATTGATTTCCTCTTTAACTTCTTCTTTTCCTGCACTTTTTTCCTCAAATATTTGTAAATCTATCCTCGGAAACATTGGTGGTGCTTTTCTAACCACGGTGTTAGGCTTAAGTTTGCCCCAGGTTGCACCTTCCCAACTCATAATCTTATTGTCGTCGATTCCCAATTGGGTAAATATGTCTTTAGCTGTTTTAGGCATAAATGGGGTAATAAGAATAGCAACTAGACGTATTCCCTCAGCCAAATTATATAATACTGTATCAAGCTTAGCCCTACTACTTTCTTCTTTCGCTAAAACCCATGGCATTGTTTCATCAATATATTTATTTGTTCTTCCAATAAACCTCCAAATTTCAGCTAAACCTTCATTTATTAAAAATTGATCTACCTTTTCTTCTAAAACAGCAGGAAGATTTTGTGCCATTTTTATTAAATCTAAGTCAAACTCAGTTTCCTCTGAAGGTTTGGGGATCTTACTGTCATTATACTTATCAATCATAGTGATTGTTCTGCTAACTAAGTTACCTAAATCATTGGCTAAGTCAAAGTTAACCCTTTTAGCCAATCCATACTCAGAGAAATTCCCATCGGTGTTTAAGGAAAATTCCCTAAGTAAGTGATATCTTAGTGCATCACTTCCATATTTTTGCACTAAAATTTTGGGATCTATGACATTCCCCTTAGATTTTGACATTTTATCGTTATCAAATAATAACCATCCATGACCAAATACCTTTTTGGGTAACGGTAAGTCCAAAGCCATGAGTATAATAGGCCAATAAATACTGTGAAATCTAACTATCTCCTTTGCCATTAAATGTACATCTGCAGGCCACCATTTATTGAACTTTTCTTGGTCCTCATCATAACCGATTGCAGTGATATAGTTTGATAATGCATCTAACCACACATAAATTACATGCCTTGAATCAAAGGGTATCTTGACTCCCCAATCAAAAGTTGTTCTGGAGACACATAGGTCTTCAAGTCCAGGCTTTAAAAAGTTATTCAACATTTCATTTTTCCTTGATTCTGGTTGGATAAAGTCAGGATTTTCTTCTATGTACTTAATTAGTTTTGGAGCATATTTTGACATCTTAAAAAAATAGCTTTCTTCCCTTACCTTCTCAACCTCTCTACCACAATCAGGGCAATTCCCCTTTTCCAGCTGTCTTTCTGTCCAAAAAGACTCACAGGGTGTACAATATAAGCCTTCATAATAATCCTTATATATATCACCCTTATTATAAAGCTTCTCAAAAATCACTTGAACTTTTTTCTTATGACGGTCTTCAGTTGTACCAATAAAGTCATCATATTCTATGTCTAATATCTTCCATAAATCCTTTATCCATTCTCTGATTTCTTCCACAAATACTTGTGGGTCCTTTCCCGCCTCTAAAGCTTTCTTTTCTATTTTCTGACCATGCTCATCAGTCCCCGTTAAATAAAAAACTTCATGGCCCGTTAGCTTTTTAAACCTTGCCAAAGCATCAGCAATCACTGTTGTGAAACAATGTCCAACATGTAAAGTATTACTGGGATAATAAATAGGTGTGGTGATGTAATATTTTTTCTTGCCTTCCATCTTTGTCTCTCCTTTTTTATCAATATTAGGTAACAAAAAAGCTCCGCCCTCAGCTGTAGGGGCGAAGCAAAAACTCCACGGTACCACCCTAACTTTTAGCATTTTTATATGCCTCTCTTAGTTAGTAGCTATAACGTTACCACCGGAAAACCGCATCCCTTAGACCATTTTCCCTGAAATAAAATACCGTATTTCCACCCTCAACGGCTCTCTTAAATTTTATGACCCAGGTACTTATCCAACATCATTGCGTTTATCAATTATAAAATTTTACTTTATTTTATCATTTTTTAGCTTAAAGGTCAAACATTTAGGGTAAATCTGTCACCAAAGGGAGTTTTTTCTATTTTTATGTGTCCTTCCATTTGAAGCTTTTGTAGTGATTGGATCAGTTCCTCTATAGACTTTACCCCTTCTTTTTCCAATTGCAATAATACATCATTTAAGTCAACGCTATTAAAGGGAAAATGAGGTTTTAGAAGGTCTAAAAGTTTACTTTCCTCTATTTTAAAATAATCTTTTAGTTCATCAAATGGGTTTTGAGAATGAGGGCTATAGGTATTTGCTATCCTTATCCTAGAAGCTATGGTCCTTCCAAAAATAGCTGATGAAATAAAAACATCTCCAGATCTTAAATATGGCAGTCTTTTTGATTCTTGCTCAGTAAGATCTGTTTCCTCCCTTATGGTGGATATATCAGTGCCCCTAACTGTTCGAAAGATAAACTTTGTATTTAGTTGAGCTGTTACTGTTTCATCCAATAAAGTTGGCCTTTGTGTGGCAAGGATTAAGAAAACACCATATTTCCTTCCTTCTTGAGCAATTTCTTTTACCACTGTTTTGGCAGGGGAATCATACCCCTTTGGTGCAAAGTTATGGGCTTCGTCAGTTACCACCAAAAAAGGTGGAAAAAACTCATTTTTACTACCGTCTTTAAACTGTCTCCGCTTATGGTAGAAATGACTTATAACATAAGTAGCAAAAACACCTAATAACCAAACTGGCCCTTGAACCACAACTGATTTGCCGTGACATAAACTTGTACTAACTATATCAATGTCATGATTAAAAAGGCCAGCGTTTTCCAATCTTCGAAGTCTCCACTGAATACCCTTTAAAGATGATAAAGGTATGCTTCCAAAGGTCTCTGCCAATTTACTTAACTTACTAATTTCTTTCAAGTCCTGTTCCATATTGTCCCTAGCTAGTCTATCTAAGTTTCCCTTGCCTAATTCCATTGCTTTAATCAAGTCATCTATCCTTTGACCAAAGGTCAATAGCGAATCATTTTTTTTGTGAAGCATCTCTATGGCATTAACCATTGACTCTGTAAGGGTATGGGATGCACCCAATAAATTAACAATGTCTCTAATTGATAATTGGCTGAACTCAACACCCACATCTTGACCAAGTCTAACATTGATATATTTTTCTCCATACAATCCATTATCATTATTAAATTCCATTTCATAGTGTGGATCAAAAATTAGCATAGGTATGTTAAACTTCATTATTTCCTCAAGGATTACCCTGATCCCATAAGACTTTCCCGACCCTGATCCCCCAAATATCCCTATGTGTGGATATTGGTGCATTTCTCTTATGGGGAATATAATGGGCACACCCCTTTGACTTATTATTCCATTTTCATCAACTGGAGAAATCCCCTTTAAATCCAGTGGCAAACTTTCATATAGGTTTTGTGTGCTTTTAATTTCACCTAGTACAAGACCTTCATCCTTAGATGCAAATACCAGGATATCCTTTACCTCGTGATACTTTGGACTCCTTACACTGGAACCTGTACTTACTGGAAAGGGTGTTTCACTAAAAAACCTTAGCTTACCTATACTTATTTCATTGCCTCCAATATCATATCCTAAATTTGACAAGGATTCTATGACCTTGGCTTCCATCAGACTTCCATTAAGATTTAAAGGAATATAGCGATTATAGCATAACGTTTCAACAACCTCTCCCCTAACATTACCTAACTCTTTATCTTCAATTATAAGTATTTCATTGATACTTATTTTCCTTTTATCTGTGGCCACCCACACATATTGTTGAGTTGTTTCTCCTACAACCTGCATAAACTTTCCTCCCTTAAAACCATCTTTCTTTCCTTTTTCCCCTTAGCAGTTTATATCTAAAATTTGGACTTATGTAGTTTTCCGCCAATTCTTCAACTATTTTATTAGTTATCCTGACTTCATTGTCAACTACATCTAACCATATTGGAATTCCTCTACCCTTTGAAGGGGTTAGGTTTGCAGCAAGGGTAATTACCCTCGGAATAGACTCCCTTTGTTCTTGAAGGCAGTCAATGGCTATTGGTTGTGGGTCTTCCCCAGGCCTGATAAAAGTTGTTACAAAACCCTCTTTAATTTGTTTATTAGGTGTGAAAATTTCCCCTTTGTTTAAAAGGCCAAAAATAATTTCTCTATCATAATACTCCCCTAGCATTAGTTCCTTACTTAAATTCTTAGTTCCAATTTCTTCAATTATTCCAGCTATTAAAATTCCCTTTTCTAAACATAATTCCTTTAATTGCTCCCATTTTTCTTCACACTCTATTTTATAGCGAATTAAAGACCCATCCATAAATATAACTGATGGTGATATAAGTTCGATACCCTTTAAGGCCACTTCTAACTCTATCTGAGCAAGCTTACCTTTAATAAAAAAATTAATTCCATCATATGGACTTATTTTTTTCTCTTTGCTAAATTCTTCAACTTTTCTTCTAAATTCTAAATCTAAAGGTGTCAAAATATCATGGCTTATATATTCCCCACCCTTGGTGCCTTTAGCCAAGGCCCTAAAAACCCATAGCTGGTGTGGATAGTTAGCACCATAGGAGTTATAAGAACCATCTACTCCCATTAAATTTTCTTCACCTAGGCTTAAGTCAGAAATTATATGGAAAGTCCCTATTCCCATAAGTTCTTTCTTTAAAGAGTCAGAAAAAATTCCATTAAAATATTGTTCTTCCATAAAATTGTTTAATTTTCGGAATTTGTCTATTAACTCTTTGTCAATCTTCATAACACACCTCCTTTTTTTTTAAAAAATTTATTGACTGTTATGGAAGTAATTGGTACAATAATATTGTCGAATAATGTAGAAAAATCTGCGAGAGGAGGTAAGATAACTAAATGAAATCAACTGGGATTGTGAGAAAAGTGGACGAGCTAGGCAGGGTAGTATTACCAATTGAACTTAGACGTACTTTAAATATCCATGAGAAGGATTCCTTAGAAATATACGTTGATGGGGAGAGAATAATTTTAAAGAAATATCAACCTGCCTGTGTTTTTTGTGGGGAAGCTGACAACGTAAATTACTTCAAAGGCAAAAACATATGTCAAGTATGTATTGACGAAATTAAATAACATACATAAATAAGACGGATAAATCCGTCTTATTTATTTTTATTTATCATGTGTTGATATAGTTCTCTTTGGGAGAGGTTGGTGTCACTGGATATAATTTTACATGCCTCTTTTAAGTATATCCCTTCTCCTAGCAGCTTTTCTACTGCCTCTACTCCTTTTTGGAAACTAGGCAATTCATGTGGCTTCCCTTGAATTACAACGGTAAACTCACCCTTTATCCCTTTTTTTGCAAATTCCTCTGCCAATTGATAACCTGTGCCCCTTATGGTCTCTTCATACAATTTGGTCAGTTCTCTTACCACAACAACTATTCTATTTGAATCCAGTTCGCCAATGTATTCTAAAGTGGAAATCAAATCATGGGGGCTTTGATAAAAGACTGTGGTGTTTTTTTCTTCTATTAGTGACTGTAAAGCTTTCTTTTTTTGATTCCCCTTAGGCAAAAAGCCAATAAATTTAAACTGGCTGGTATCCAGTCCTGATACCGTCAAAGCGCATATCAATGCACACGCTCCAGGTATAGGGACCACTTCTATCTCTGTTGCTATACACTCTTTTACTAATATTTCACCTGGATCTGAAATCCCAGGTGTACCTGCATCAGAAACCAAAGCTATGCTTTTTCCATCAAGCAGCAACTCTATAAATTTACTTATTTGCTTTTTCTCGTTAAATTTATGATACTGAAGCATAGGTGTTTCAATGTCA
Source organism: uncultured Eubacteriales bacterium (assembly GCA_964474005.1). Classification (GTDB taxonomy): domain Bacteria; phylum Bacillota; class Proteinivoracia; order Proteinivoracales; family Proteinivoracaceae; genus Alkalicella. Next base: position 7,326 of record CAYYRM010000002.1, on the reverse strand, counting down.
AAATGCTTTAGTAGTATTCCAGTCCTTCTTGTATCCTCTGCAGCTACATAGTCAGCTTCCTTTAATGTTTTGATAGCTCTAAAGGAAATATCATCTAGGTTACCTATGGGAGTAGCACACAGGTATAGTTTTCCTCTAATGTTAACCACCTACTTATAGTAAATATCCATTGTTTCTGGGGTATATTGCCCATCTTCATCATATATCATCAGGGTTGTGGAAGTGATTAGGCCTGGCTTTCCACCCTTGATTCCTTCTATTAATAGCACATTAGGCTCTTTGTTTGCCTTTGGTTGTACAAGCTGTAAGCGTTTTGGCTCTATATTATATAGTCTCATGTAAAAACATATATCTACAATTCTCTCTGGCCTGTGCACAAAGGCTACTTTACCCCCATACCTTACTAATTTAGAAGAAGTTTTGATTACATCCTCTAAATTACAGCAAATTTCATGTCTTGCTATTGTTTTAGTATCCAAAGAATTGGTCTTACCTCGGTTTCCCGACATATAGGGGGGATTAGAAACCACAACATCAAAGGCTTCATGCCCCAATACCTTGGGAGCATCTTTTAAATCACCCCTGATAATTTCTATATTTTTAATAGCATTAAGTTGAACAGACCTTTGGGCCATATCTGCCAAAAGGTCTTGTATCTCAACACCAACAACATTTCTAAGATCTTTTCTCCCAACCAATAAAAGTGGTAATACCCCTGTGCCGGTACCCAAGTCAACCACTGTGTCACCCGTTGCTAAACTAACAAAAGAGCTTAACAACACACTATCCATGGTAAAAGAAAAAACATCCTTATTTTGTATTATCCTAAGTCCATTTCTTTGCAGATCATCTATTCTTTCCCCAGTTTTTAAGATAACTTCCATTATTTCACCTATTTCTTTAACAGTGATATGCAAAACAAACAGTCACCTTCAGTTCTTAAACTTCCATAATGTAAATGACAGATATGAAATCCTTCATTGTACAACCTAGCTAAGGCATCCTGCCCTTCTTTAACAGGACTAACTTCCTTTTTCTCTTTAGAATGGGGTAGTTGCTCTTTAAGCCACTTGTTTTCTTTTTGTAACCTGTTGTTTTCTTGCACTAATTCCTTATATTCTTTTTTTAGAGCTTTAAGTGATCTGTAGAATTCTTCTAGTTTATCTTCTAAAAATTTAATTTCTTCTTCCATCTATGCGCCCCCTACTACTCTTCTGGTGTTTCAATAACCTTTACCTTGCATGCGGGGAAATCAACCCATGTTCTGCTATCATAAATTTCGACCTTCACAGTATTTTTAAGGGGGTTAACCTCTGTTATTCTGCCTTTTCCAACCTCTGTCATTACCTCAGTTCCAACCTCTGGCATATGCTTTCTGGCTTCTTGATAGTGATAATTTTCGTACCTTAAACAACACATAAGCCTTCCACAAATTCCTGATATTTTGGTCGGGTTTAATGAAAGGTTTTGTTCCTTTGCCATTTTTATGGATACTGGCTCAAAATCCCCTAAAAATGTACTACAGCATAAGGGTCTGCCACAACAGCCCAAACCTCCTAGCATCTTCGCCTCATCCCTAATGCCGATTTGGCGTAACTCAATCCTCGTTCTAAATACAGAAGCTAAATCCTTTACCAATTCTCTAAAGTCAATTCTTCCTTCTGCTGTAAAATAAAAAATAATCTTTGAAGCATCAAATGTATATTCCACATCAATTAACTTCATGTCTAGTTCATGCTTTTTAATCTTTTGTTCACAAATTTCTAGGGCTTCTTTTTCCTTGACTTTGTTATCTCTAACCTGCTCTGTATCTCCTTCGGTGGCAATTCTAATGACCTTTTTTAACGGTAACACCAGTTCACTTTCGTCCACCACTTTTGGTCCCACAACAACATCCCCATATTCAAGACCTCTGGCAGTTTCAACTATTACGCTATCCCCTGTGTTTATTTCCCACTGTTCTGGGTCAAAGTAATAAATTTTCCCTGCCCTTTTAAACCTAATACCTACTACTTTGTATTGATCCATTTATTGTACCTCCTGTAAGGCGTTAAAAATAACCTCAACATTTAGCATTGAATTTATGCTATGTTTTAAGCCATTCCTAATTTGCTTTATCTTCATAATTAATAGTTCGGGATTATTAATGTTAATCTGTATTATTTTATCATAATAATCACTATTTATTAGTATATGCTTATTTTTTCCTAATTTCAAATAAAATAAATCCCTAAGCCAAAATTCTAGCAAATCTAAAATAGTATTTATATCCATATCCTGTAGTTTATTGTTTATTTTTAAGTAGTCAGTGCCATTTTCCCAAGTATCTATCAAAAGATCATATAATATTTTTCTATTTTCAATAAAAGAACTATTTAGATGGTTTATTGCTTGTCCTAAAGATCCATGGGAAAAATTAGCCAACATGTTTGCATCTTGGGCATTAACATCATGATTTTCTAATAAATAGCTGGATATTTCTATTCTTTTTAATGGCCTTAAATTTAGGGGTATGGCCCTGGATTTAATTGTTGGCATGACTTTGGCTATATTGTCACTTAACAAAAATATTTTAAGATAAGGGGGGGGCTCTTCAATTAGAGTAAGTAATTTATTGGCCCCCTGACTATTTAGTCTATCCACACCACCCAAAACAATAATTTTCTCATTTCCCTCTATGGGAGAAAATAGAGCAGTTTTCTTAAACTCATTGACTGTTTCTAATTTAACAATGGGGTCATCAGTATAAAAAAAACTAACATCGGGATGGTTGCCATTTTCAATGTTTATACAAGCTCTACACTTACATTCCCAGTTACCACAGAGAAGATACTTTATAATTTCTTTTACCAGTGTTTTCTTTCCTGTTCCAACTTTTCCGTGAAGCAAATAGCAATGATGTATAGTATTATTTTCTTTAGATATTGTAAAGTAATTTATTATATCATCTTGACCAATTATTTTCATTTTTATACCCTTTCAAACTGCTCAACATCCACAACAAATATTGTTGCTCCCCCAACAATTACTTCAACAGGATACGGTACATATGACTCTACAGAACCGCCAATGGGTGACATTGTTGTAACCATTTTCTCCCGACTTTTGCATACCTTTTTAATTATACCAACTACTTCAGATGTTTGTTCATCTTCTACACCAATCAACACAGTTGTATTTCCTGATTTTAGAAAACCACCTGTGCTGGCAAGCTTTGTGGCTTTAAAGCCTTCTTCCACTAAGCTTTCTAACAGTTTTCCACTATCTTTATCTTGTATCACAGCTATTACTAACTTCATAATAAATCCCTCCTCTATTTTATTGAAATATTGCTTAATATTTCAAGACTTATCTCCTCCACAGATTTATTACCATCAATTTTTATCATGTTATACTTTTCTTCCAGTTCTAAATAACCATCCCTTACCTTATTAAAATATTCTACTCCTCTACTTTCGATACGGTCTTTAGTTCTTTTTATCCTCTCAAAAGATGTTTTAGTTTCTAAATCGATTAGAAATGTATAATCTGGCATAATTCCATCTGTGGCAATCTTATTAATATCTTCTACCATCTCCTTACCTAAACCCAATGCAATTCCCTGATAAACAATACTTGAGTGCAAGTATCTGTCTGCCACAACCCATAACCCTTGGTCTAGGGCTGGCTTAATAACTTCGTTTACTAACTGTGCCCTAGCAGAAGCATAAAGAAGACATTCTGCCACATTCGAAATACTGTTATCTGGGTTTAATAGAAGCTCTCTAATTAAGTCCCCTGTTTTTGTTCCACCTGGCTCCCTGGTATACAAGTACTTAATACCTTTGCTATGTAAATGTTGGCATAGGATTTTACTTTGTGTAGTTTTTCCTGCACCATCAGGCCCTTCAATTACAATAAATTTTCCCTGCAATATTCTCTCTCCTTTTATTTTACTACTTCTATCATACCATTTTTTATACCATGTACGCCATAGTGTGACTCCTTTATTATGGCAATTGCTTCCTTTGTAATGATTTCACCTGGCATGACAACTGGAATTCCTGGTGGAAAAGGAATTATCGGGTTCTTTGATATTTCCCCTTCTGCCATATCAATTTGTACTTCCTTGGGCTTAGAATAAAATGCTTGCCTTGGGGTTAGTGGATTTTCGCTTTTATAAAAATGGATTAATTGTGGCCTTTGTTTTTCAGTGTTATTATTTTTTTTATTTCTATCTACTATTATTTTTAAAAGTCTAGCCATTTTCTTCAAATGTTTATCTTCATGGCGGTGGTTTATATTAAACAATATCTTATTATCCATTATCATTTCTGGAAAAACCCTAACCTTTATGAGATCTTGATGGACCATTTTTGCCATTTTTGATGTGGGGAAAATTACAACTACCTTAGTAGGATCCAAAAAATATCTGTTATCACACCCCTTTATATATAATATTTTATACTGATCTAATAATTCCTTTATTTTTTTTGCTTTATTCTCGCTTTTATTAAATATATGCATTCCTTTATTTTTATAGTCCTCAGTGGCATATGCTAGGGAGGCTAATAGGATATAAGAAGGACTTGAAGATGTAACCAAGGTTACATGCTTTCTAATATCCTCTTTCCTTATATTTTCATTATTTATATTCATAACAGCAGTTTGAGTAAGTCCATTTAAGTTTTTGTGAAAGCTATTGATTACAATATCTGCTTTGTTGGTATTAGCTAGGTATTTATTATATTCGGAGAAATAAAGGTGACTTCCATGGGCTTCGTCAATGATTACCTTTATATTTTTATTTACACAATAATTAACTATGCTTTTTAGATTTTTAACACCAATGCCTAAGTAATTTGGTGTTGTAAGAATTATCCCTTTAATATCCCTATGAATGTCAACATAACTTATAATTCTCTGGTAATCTAAGGGAAGAAATGCATTTAATTCTTTACAATACTCATTGGTGCAGTAAATTGGTTTCACCCCTGCTAAAATTAAGCCACTAATTACTGATTTATGACTATCCCGGGGCACTATAACTTTTTCATTTTCATTAAATAAGTAAGAAATTGACGCAATAATACCAGCAGTGGCACCATTAACCAAATATATGCATGAATTACTCTGAAATATTTCCCGGGTCATTATTTCCCCTTTTTCAATAATACCTTTAGGCTGATGATAATCATCCATTTCTGCTACTTCCGTATTTTCAAATCTATACATATTCTTTTTAAAAAAACTATTCAGTGTCTCACCGCCATGACTTCCTGGCATATGAAATTTCATTCTACCAAATATATTGTGGAAACAAATCTCTTTTAAATCTTTTATTTTTTTCAATATTTATTACCTCTTCAGTTAAATTATTTAGTCTATTATATATAAAAATTTTCCCTTGGTAAATACCTTTCAACTACAATTGGTTTTTATTAAAAAAAGATAAGCATAAAGTTTATTATGCTTATCTTTTTTATAACACCTAGCTGTTACTTACTACCTCATTCAACTGCCATACCCTTTTAATACCCAACAAAATATTCTCATATTCTGGATCATCAACCTGAGTTTTTGAAATTCTGTCAAGACATTTATTACATATAAAGCTCTGAAGGATGTTTATACCCAGGTCAGTGTTTTCCTTGCATACAGAACAATTTTTCAAAGTAAACACCACCTTTTTTAGGGTATTATTTACTAAATACATCAAAATTATACACTATAGTTTGGTGCTTCTTTTGTTATATCAACATCATGGGGATGGCTCTCTTTAAGTCCAGCACCAGTAATTTTCATAAATTGAGCTTTTTTAAGTTCCCCAATATCCTTAGCCCCACAGTAACCCATGCCTGCCCTAAGGCCTCCTAAAAGTTGATATATGGTGTCCGAAACATAACCCTTGTATGGTACTCTACCTTCTATACCCTCTGGTACTAATTTTTGTTGATTGTGCTGGAAATACCTATCTCTACTGCCATCTTTCATGGCACCAATTGATCCCATCCCCCTATAAACCTTATAACTCCTACCTTTATAAATTTCCATATCCCCAGGGCTTTCCTCTGTCCCTGCCAGTAGCCCCCCTAACATCACCGTAGAAGCGCCTGCAGCAATGGCTTTAACAATATCACCCGAGTATTTTATACCCCCATCGGCAATTACAGGTACACCAAAAGGTTCTGCTCCTTCTGTACAGTTGTATACTGCAGTAATTTGAGGAACACCAACACCTGCAACAACCCTAGTTGTACATATGGATCCAGGCCCTATACCGACTTTAACTGCAGAAACCCCTGCCTTAATTAAATCTACTGTGGCTTCCTTTGTTGCAACGTTACCACCGATTATCTCTAGATTAGGATGTTTCTCTTTAATCTTAGCAATTGTTTTAAGAACTCCTAAAGAATGTCCGTGGGCTGTGTCAACAACAATTACATCAACCCTTGCATTAACTAACTCATTAACCCTATCCATAGTATCATCACTGACACCCACAGCAGCTGCCACTAGAAGACGTCCATCCTTATCTTTAGCTGAGTTCGGGTATATAATTGCCTTTTCAATATCCTTAATTGTTATTAATCCTTTTAGATTATTTTGAGAATCAACTAAGGGTAGCTTTTCTATCTTTCTTCTCATTAAAATCTCTTTTGCTGTTTTAAGGTCAGTATCCACAGGGGCCACCACAAGATTATCTGAAGTCATAACGTTACTAATGGGCTGAGAAAAATCTTGTTCGAACCTTAAGTCCCTATTGGTAATAATGCCCACAAGCTTTGTGCCCTCTGTTATTGGAACACCAGATATTCTATATTTAGCCATAAGATTAGCCGCTTCTTCTATGGTGTTTTCCTTTGATAAATAAAATGGGTTTGTTATTACTCCATGCTCAGATCTTTTGACCCTATCAACCTCTGTAGATTGTCTTTCAATTGACATATTTTTATGGATTACACCTATTCCACCTTCTCTGGCAATGGCAATGGCCATTTTGGACTCTGTAACTGTATCCATACCAGCACTAATTAGTGGCATGTTCAAACTAATTTTTTGCGTTAACCTTGTGCTCAAAACCACATCTTTAGGTAAAACTTCTGATTTAGCAGGAACAAGTAGCACATCATCAAAAGTCAATCCCTCTGGTAGAAACTTCTCCAATGCAAGATACCTCCTCATAATAAAAATATAAATATAAAAAATCACCCTTTTTACGGGGTTATTAACGAATTTTAATATATTTTTATTATTATATCATAGGGTAAAAAAAATGCAAATGCTTTTGTCTAGCAGTTTCATTTCCGAGGCCTATGGAAAGAATTTCAAAATCAAACCCCACTC
>CAYYRM010000001.1:0-49675 GCA_964474005.1 uncultured Eubacteriales bacterium | reverse complement strand
ATTATACATTTACTAACACTAAAATAAAAGGACTTAAGGCCCATAAGGGCCCTAGATATTTTAATTTTTACATTTTGTTTATAAAGACTAATATATTATTAGACAAAAAAGTGAAGGATTAACCTTCACTTATTCTTTTACATATTCAATATCCACACCCAGGGCTTTAAACTTTTTATCGATATTTTCATAACCTCTCTTGATGTGGTCAACTCCTGAAATTTTAGTCAAACCTTCTGCCATAAGGCCTGCAATTACTAGGGCAGGGCCAGCACGTAGGTCAGTGGCCTTTACCTCGGCCCCTTCAAGGTCTTTTACACCTTCTATAATGGCAGTTCTTCCTTTAACCTTGATATTTGCACCCATTCTATTTAACTCATCAACATGCATAAATCTGTTTTCAAAGATGTTCTCTGTAATCAAACTAGCACCTTGGCTTTTAGTCAAAAATGCCATCATTGGCTGTTGTAGATCCGTAGGATATCCTGGGTAGGGGAATGTTTTTACGTCAATGGCTGTGGGTCTTGATTCATTTCCAATTACTCTAATGAAGTCATCCCCTTCTTCAACTGTTATCCCTGCTTCCCTTAGCTTGGCCGTTATAGGGTCTAAGTGTTTTGGAATTACGTCACAAACCTTTACATCTCCATTGGTGGCAGCTGCTGCAATCATAAATGTACCAGCTTCGATTCGGTCAGGAATTACACTATGGGTACAGCCTGTTAATTCATCAGATCCTTGTATCTTTATTACATCTGTTCCAGCGCCTCTAACAGAAACTCCAATGGAGTTTAGAAAGTTTGCCACATCAACCACTTCAGGTTCTTTTGCTGCATTTTCAATGATTGTAATATTAGAACAACGGGATGCTGCTAACATGGTATTTATAGTTGCTCCCACGGTGACTAAATCCATATAGACTGAGCCACCACATAGGTCATTGGCCAAAAGTTCCACATCTCCACCTGTAATTTTCACCGATGCTCCCATGGCTTCAAAACCCTTTAAGTGTTGATCTATAGGTCTTGGCCCTATTTGGCATCCACCGGGGAGGGCCACTTTTGATTGTTTAAACCTTGCAAGCAATGCACCCATTAGATAATAAGATGCCCTCAGTTTGGTAACCAGTTTATGTGGTGCATGATATGTGTTCACGGTTGTAGGATCAATAATAACTGTATGCTCATCAACCCATTTAACCTGTGCACCTAACTCCAGTAAGATTTCAGTTAAAACTTTTACGTCACTGATGTTTGGTAAATTCTCAATTCTACAGGGTCCACCTGCCACTATAGTTGCAGGCAATATAGCAACAGCAGCATTTTTTGCGCCACTGATCTTAACTTGTCCAATTAATTTTTGTTTGCCTTTGACCAATAACTTTTCCAATTCCTTATCCTCCCACGGCTATTTTACGTACATTAAAGTGTATTCAACAAAAATAATTAAATTCCTGCCCATTATAACTAATTTCCTATATAATTTAAAGCTCTAATTCCTTCCAATTCACCAGTGTAAGCATTGAAGAAATATAGATCCTTATTATCCACCTCTATTTGCCATACAGGTACCATTTGCCATTGCCCTGCCCTTAGGGGTTCACTGTAGTATGATAGGGTCAAATTAGTTATAATTCCTTTTTTAGAGTAGAGGTCCGCAAATCTCATAAGTGCACCGGTGGATGGTATTATCAAATACTCATTACCACTAAAATTTAGTGGTTCTACCCAGTAACGCTCATATGTTGTTACTCCCCTTGGTGTCACAGTAAATCTTATATATGAAGCATCTATTCTGTTCCTCTTAAATACTTGATAATATTCCACAACATATTCATCATCTCCAATGGCCTTTACCCCACTTAGTCTGGCATCTGAGGGTAAGGGTAGTGTGGTGCTGGCAAATCTTTCTGCCATGGAAACAGCACTTTCTTCGTTTATGGGTATTACAATAAGGCCATTTGTTTCGGTATAGGTGATTTTCCCTTCTGGGGTAACCACCAGCTTACTTCTATCTGAAGTAACAATATAAGTGTTGTTATCCCTTTGCTCTGACTTAATATTGCTGTTGCTGAAGAAAGCAGATTTAAGCTCTGAGTAGACTGTTTTAGGCGTAGCTGTGGTTAACATCCTTTTAGAATAAACCCTATCTGGAATGTTTGTCTGAATACTAAGATTCTGGGAGGCCAATTGGTCTCTAATCATTATTATTTCATTTTGTGTAATTTGTCCTTCTAAGGCGTTGGGAAACACCCATATCTGTACCGCTAAAAATACATTCAGTATGGTAAAGGCGATAATAAAAATTGTTTTAGTCCTTGACCAATCCATTACTCCACCCCCTCCTACTCTTCCCTAACAATATCTCCTGTATATGCATTTACGTACATTATTCTACTTCCCATATCCAATACCCAAACAGGATAGAGTGATTCTACTTTTACATCAGAAACATAATATGACAAAAACATCCTGTTAATTTTATTTTCTTCCTTTACATGTTTACCAATTATTTCTTTTGCATTTATGACCTCTTTGCTTTCTTCCCTATTTAGGCCCCTTACTTTGTTTATATTTCTAAAATAGCTTAAAACCTTTCCTCCTTTGATAGTCACTTCTAGGGGTGGTTTCGTTGATAGTACGGGGAGACCTTGTCCATAATAGGAAAAACCAAATTGGTGCTCTGAATACACCGGATCTATGGATTTATAGCTATATAAAAATACTGGTGATGGCCAACCGCCATGATTTGTAATAAATTGTATACTCTCCCTAAAGCTAGTTTCCACAGTTACCACCGAGGGGGTATTGATTTCTTGATATGCGGTATATTCATACACGTTATCCCCAAAAATCCTCAGTCCGCTACTTATACCATCGGTATAAATTATTGTGCCATCCCTTTCTTGTATCTTCCTTGATATCATATCACTAAAAAACGATTTTCTTATTTTTTCTGATTCTATATCTTCATCCGAGACCACTAGGGGTGCTACTTTTAAACCTTCTTTTGGTACAAAAACAAATCCCATGGTTAAGTCAGCACCTAAAAGCTTTAGCCTCGGGCTTGAGGATTCCATAACATCCTCTATCAAACCCCTGAGAATTGAATTTGGATACACAAAAGAATGTGTCCAATATATCTCCTCTTGAAAATCTAAAAATATAAGTCTTTGTTTTTCTAAGTCATAATACAAACCATGGATGTTCTGTATTTGATAGGTGTACTCCTGAACATTTGGAAGAACAAATCTTAAATAATCAGGGATATTATTTAACCCGAAATTTAAATACATACCAGAACCAGAAAAGATATCTTCAGTTAAATTATGTCTTTGCCACTGATACCCATCTTGAACTGATGGCAATGTCTCTTCTAATATATATAACACCTTAGAAAAGTCTGAAGTACCTGGGGTTACTAATATATTTTCCTCTTCTGTAATAATCACCGATTGCCAAGGAAGCAATATATTTATGAGGCTTGGTGCCCTGCCAAAGGAAATTTCTTCAAAGCCAATGCTTTGAGAATTGTAGCTTCCTGTCACACCAAACATTAACTTAGTTGATAACAATAGACTTAACGCAATCATAAAAGATAAAACTATCGTCTTGATTTTTTCAATACCCATTTAGCTTTCCTCCTCTACTAAAAGCTTTATAGGTAACTTAACTGTAACCTTCGTACCCATTCCTTCTTCACTGGATATATTTATTGATCCTTTATGTCCTTCAACTATTTGTTTCGCTATGGCTAGACCTAGTCCAGTACCACCCATTTCCCTAGATCTGGCTTTATCTACCCTGTAAAATCTGTCAAAAATTCTAGGCAAATCACTTTTGGGTATTCCTATTCCGTTATCCTCAATGGTTATCTCTATTTCATCAGTATCCAATTTATTTGCACTAATTTTTATTGTCCCTTCTGGCTGTGTGTATTTCATACTGTTAGTAAAAAGGTTAATAAACAATTGCTGGAGTTTATCCATATCTCCTATTATCTCAGGAATATTCTCACCGAAATCTATAATTACATTTTGTTTCTTTTCTTTTATTTGCAAATCCACCTTTGTTACTATTAATTCAAGCAATTCCATAAGGTCAATCTTTTTCCAGTACCAACCTTCTTTTTTATAATCCAACCTTGTGATCATTAATAGGTCTTTTACCATCCGCACCATTCTATCTGTTTCATCTTCAACTACACCTAAAAACTTTTTACTTATATCTTTATTATCTATTCCGCCATTTTGTAATGCTTCTACATAACTTTTAATACTTGTAAGAGGTGTTCTAAGTTCATGGGAAACATCAGCCACAAATTGCCTACGCATATATTCCAGCTGTTCCCGCTCAGTAATATCATTTATCACAACAATTAAACCTGTACTCCCCTTTTCACTGGCAAATGGTACATAGTTAAGTAAAAGGGTTTTACCTTTAATCTCCTTTTGCCTTTTTTGGATTTCCTTTATCTGTAAATAATTATGGAATTCTTCTTCACTGTTAAAAAGGATGTCCAAAAGTTTAACGCTTTTTTTAACCTTTAGTAATCTTTCTGCTAGGGGATTTTGATGTATTACATTTCCTTCTTTATCGAAGGCCACTACCCCATCAGTGAGATTTTTCAATATAACTTCAGTTTTATTCTTCTCTTCAGAGATTTCCCCTATGGATTCCTGAAGTTTTTCTGCAAGATAATTAAACATGGTACCTAATTGGCCAATTTCATCTTTAGCCTTTACATCTATTTTTCCCTCGTAATCACCTTGGGCCATGGCCTCTGCTTTTTGGGTGACATCTTTTATGGGTTGAGTTATGGTTTTAGCCACAAAAAAGCCCAGTCCTGCTGTTAGTAACATAGTGGCAATGGTACCTGTTATTAAAATATTTCTAACCCGCGCCAATGTATTATCCACATTATGAAGGGGGGCAATGATGTAAATTGTCCCCACTTGGATCTGTTCATGTACCACTGGAACAGCATAGAAATAGTTTCTAGTACCTGTATCTGGATTGGCTCTTACTGCTTCACCTGGTGTACCCATGATAGCCCTTGTTACTTCATGCTGAACAATCCTAGTATTTATATACTTCTCTTTGCCCCTAGAAGTACTTAAGACAATTCCTCCATTGCTGATTACATAAATTTCTGTATTTGTCAGTGGTTGACTAAACTCTCGAACCAATTGATTTATTGTGGGAATGTCTGGGTCTTCATATAGATGTCTAGCAATGAAATTGGATAACAGCTGACTTTGTGACTTTATGCTGTGTCTAAATTCCTCCACATAATAACTTTCTAGGGCATTGATTAGAAATACACCAAGTATCTCAAATGCAAACAGCAAAAGGAGAATGTAAATCAGAATAAGTTTATACTGTATGGACTTAACCATACCTAATTCCTCCTAAAGTAATAACCAAACCCCCGCTTTGTAAGAATATATTCAGCTTTACTGGGATTTGATTCAATTTTTTCCCTTAGTCTATGAATGGTTACATCCACTGTCCTTACATCTCCGTAATAGTCAAAGCCCCAAACCAGTTCCAATAGTTGTTCCCTAGAATAGACTTTTCCAGAGTTGTTTATTAAGAACATCAATAAATCAAACTCCCTTTGTGTAAGCTCGATATTTACCCCATCCCTTCTTACCTCATAGGTTTCTGGGATAATTTCTAAACCGTGGACATTTTGCACCGTTGGATTGTTGGCATTTCCCCCCATTGAGTGATATCTTCTTATGTGGGCATTAATTCTTGCCAACAGTTCTTTGTGACCAAAGGGTTTAGTAACATAGTCATCAGCTCCATATTCTAAGCCCAAAACCTTGTCCCTTTCTTCTTCTTTAGCAGTAAGCATAATGATAGGACAATTAGAAAACTCCCTAATCTTTTTGCACACATCAAACCCGTTTAGTTTAGGTAGCATAACATCCAATAGGATTAGTTCTGGTTTTTCCATAAAAGCTTTTTTTACAGCCTCTTCACCATCGTGACATGCCACCACATCAAAACCTTCTCGCTCTAAATTGTATTGAATTATATCAGCAATCGGTTTTTCATCATCCACCACTAAAATTTTTGTTGTCATAAAAAGTCCTCCTTTAGAAATATTTATTCCAATTATCTTCTATCCATATTAAATACATTTTCTCAAATTGCTCCATTGTTATGCCAGTGGCAGCTATTAAAGCCCCTGAAAAATTTTTCCCCGTACCCAGCTCTTTAAGAATTGTCATATGAACCTCTTTACCGTATACTTCTTCTAAAAATATTGCCATGGTTAGGGACTGTCGATAGGCCAACGCTTGATTATCTAATCTATAAAATCCTCTGCGCAATTCATCAAAGGTGTATAATTTTTCAGGATTTTGGTTGTTTTCGTCGATCCATTGAATGTCTAAAAATTTGAGTTCTTCAAGCTGAGCCAAGCCTTCGGTATACCAATCAGGGTAATTACCCTTTGCAATATAATCAACAAAAAGGTGTGTCATTTCATGGTGTAATGGTCCAAAGTTACGATAGATTTCCTTTATATCTGACAATACTTCCACAGGATACCAAGTTTTTGGAGACACTAATTTTATTGTACCTCCTTGGTACACTCCTGAGACTTTATTATTCTCATCCCAGCCCAATGATTTCAATAACTCTTCATAGTTTGGATAAATGACCACCAGTGGCCTTACATTAGGAGTGAACATATACTTTTCTTGCAGTACATGAAAGCTTTCTATAGATAAATTCAGTATAAATTGGGCTAATGCTTCGTCTTCATCCTTAAAAGCTACATCTATATTGTCTTGGGTTATCCAGTTAAATCCTTTGTATGCGATATTTCTGTTGTAAGAAGCCACGGCATCTCTAACTGTGGCAGTTCCAAGTAATCTAACATTGTCCCAATTTAGTGCCGTAAAACCCATTATAAAAGCTAAAAATAAAACAGCAGGCAAAAAGACAGCTTTTCTTTTGTTTACATTGATATTTAACAAAATAACCCCTCCCCCATTATTTAGTTTACATAACTCTGCAATTATACCACATATCCCTTCTGTTCGCCATTTATTACCCTTTGTAATTGTTGCTAATTTATAATATTTTATCACAATTTATTACAAAAGTCCTTTTTATATGTATCATATTATAGTCATTAATATTAAAAACCTGCGGCAAACGCCACAGGTTTTATGGTGAATAAAAATTCAATGGATTTATGGGGTTACCACTAACTCCCGAAGAATGACTAGTTCTAACTTCAAAATGTAAATGGTTACCTGTTGAGTTACCAGTTGTACCTACCCGTCCAATAATTTGACCCTTAGATACGTTTGATCCAGTGGATACACTGATACTTTGTAAGTGAGCATAAAATGTTGCGTATCCTCCAGAGTGTTTGATAACAACTAGGTTACCGTAAGAACCTTGCCATCCTGCAAAAGCAACAGTACCTGAGTCCGCTGCAAAAACAGACGTACCACCTGCAGCTGCAACGTCAACCCCAGAATGAAAAGATATTCTACCACTAAAAGGGTCCCTCCTATTACCAAATGGTGATGTGATTGTTCCTACACCCTTGGGTAATGGCCACATAAATCTGCCTACCGCTGTATTAGGAAGGTTAGCTGTTCCCCTTTCTGCAATTCTAGTAACTGGTTGGGAAACAATTTGTGAGCTTATTTGAACTCTATTTGTTTGTTGCCCATTAACGCTTGTTACTCGGTAAACAACCTCTCTTCTACCATTGACACCAGGTGTATCCACCCTTGTTTGCCATGACCATAGACGAGGGTTGTTTCTCCATTGAGTTGCAAAAGGAATTGATTCAAATGTTGAAACTTCTTCTACTACTTCCACTTCTAGTATAGGCTCTGCCACTGTTAACATGAGCTGTTGTCCAACCCTTAAAACGTTTGAGTCTAAGTTGTTGGCCTTTCTCAATTCATCAACAGTCATATTTGCTCTATTTGCAATATCCCATAGGCTATCATTTCTTGATACAGTATAGGTTTCATAGTTAGTTGTTCCACGCATGAGTAATGTTTTTGCAGACTCAAAATCCACTATCTGCTCTGGGTCCACAGCCACATTCTTAAATGAAAGCTCATTTAAAATTTTTGGCTGGTTAACTATTTTACCTTTTACTAGTCCAAGATAGTATTCTGTTACCTCTTCAATAACCTGGCTAGCTATGGCTTCATTCTCTACAATTACCACTGGCTCATTTTCTACCAGTATTAATGTACCAGAAGCCTCATAGCTTACAAGTTGTTGAATGTTGAATTGCAAATTTGGCAAATGAATTTCTGGATGAAATTGAAACTCACGACTTGTTGATATTTCTTCAACAATCATTACATGATATCCTGTTTTTTCTCTTTCTAGATCCGTTAAGTGTTTAATAATTTTTGTAAGCTCTTCTTGTTGTCTAACAGTCCCCACTTCTTGCCCGTTAATAGCTACCACATATACGAACCCTGGTTCGTAATTAGTATATCCGTGATATCCAAGTGTCAAAAGTAATGCAACAATTATTAGGCTTACGACTCCCTTTTGCCATTGAGTCGCAATTTTGGGGATGCTAAGGTTCACCTTCAAATCACCCCTTTCCACTTTCGGTCTACCTATTTCTATTCTACATAAATCTCAATATTCCTCTATTTTTTTTATTTTTATAATACTTTCATAGTAATTTTATTAACTAAATTAAAAAAATATGAATAAAAAGGTAATACCAATATAAATGATAAAAGATTAAATATGGTCTGACCATTGGCTATTTGCCTTTCCACAAGGCCAGACTTAGTAATTAACACTACTAATTCTAAGAAAGGATCAAAAATAGTCAGCATAAGAATTACTCCTAAAAAATTAAACATTATCTGACCAACAACCATGGTCTTTACAGATTTAGAAAATGCAAAGCTGGCTATAAATCCAGTTATGCATGTACCTAAGTTTGCACCAACCACCAATGCAAAGGCACCACTTAATTTTAATACACCAGCCCTGGCAAGGTTCATGGCCAGTGCCGTTAAAGCACTACTACTTTGGATTAATGCTGTGAATCCAAATCCTATAACTATCCCTAAAAAACGATTACCGTTAGACCTTACCAATAATTCCCTCAAAACATTGTTGGTCCCATCACTTGTTAAGCCCTCTAGGGGAATTGCCATTATGGTCATGGATGAAATTAATAATGTAAACCAAATCATGGGTTTTACGAGTTTTCTTAGCCTAGGGACAACCATTGCTACAATTATGAGAAATGGCATTATGTAAAAAATCATTTCTTTAGGCAAACTTAGTAATTGAGCTGTGGTTGTGGTTCCTATTTCTGTACCCAGTATCAATGCTAGACCATTTTTTTTTGTTAATACATTTGATTCAACTAGTCCAATTGTCATTACCATTATGACACTACTACTTTGGGCAATTGCCGTCATAATTGCACCTAAAATTGCCAATGTCAGTACAGACTTTTTCTTTAAAAAATCTTGTCTTTGGGATAGTCCAACCATTTGCTGACAAGATTTAGCGAAACTTTTAAGTATTATTAAAAATATACCCAATGACACAACAAAACCAAAACTTTCTAGTATGGACATATAAAACTCCCTTATATATAAATTTTATAAATATTATATTTAAGGTTTTTTCATTTTATGATTTAATTATTGTTTTATATTCCTTTTAGTTAAGATAGCAGTAAGTATTAGGATGGATGGAAATAGTGCCATCACAAAAAGACTATGCCAGTTGCCTAAGGGTAATAGCCTTAAATAATCTTCAGTGGGACCCAGCCAATACCTAGACAAATTATCACAGTATCCCAAAATTGCTATTTTAATTGAATCTAACACTACTAAAAATATGCTTGGTATAGTTAAGATAAATGAATGATTTATTATGGTTGCTAACTGTTCGCTTTGCCGTGTTAATAGAATTCCACCCACAATCCAGAAAATTATTTGTGTTATAAATAGGATCTGTCCTAGTATCACTGAGTTAAAAACTATGTGGGTATATGATATTAAAAAATTGAATAACGCAATTGCAACTAATAATGTGATTGCCATGCATGTCACCTCAATTACCATTATTACCAAATTAATTGTAAATACCATGATAAATAAAAAAACATCCTTTAAAAGGATGTTACTTTTTATTGAAAATGGTGCCTCAGGGCAGAATCGAACTGCCGACACGAGGATTTTCAGTCCTCTGCTCTACCGACTGAGCTACCGAGGCAAATATGGCGGAGCTGACGAGATTCGAACTCGCGATCTCCTGCGTGACAGGCAGGCATGTTAGGCCTCTACACCACAGCTCCAATAATATATGGTGACCCCTAGGGGACTCGAACCCCTGTTACCGCCGTGAAAGGGCGGTGTCTTAACCGCTTGACCAAGGGGCCAAAAATGGTGAGCCATCCGCGACTCGAACGCGGGACACCCTGATTAAAAGTCAGGTGCTCTACCGACTGAGCTAATGGCTCTCACAGGCACATTTATTATAATACTATGGAGTGGTGTTAATGTCAACACTTTTTCATATTTTTTATTCTGCTAAATTTTTCTACTTCAATTAAAGGATTTGAATAAGCTCCTTGGTCTGATCTCGTTTAGGCCCAACTGATACCATGGCTACAGGAATCTTCACTAACTCTTCCAATCTTTTTATATAGTTTTTTGCATTAAAGGGAAGATCTTCATAGCTTTGTATGTTTGTTATATCCTCTGACCATCCTGGCATTTCTTCATACACAGGTGTACAGCGAGATAATTGTTCCACACTAGAAGGAAAATCCTTTATAGGCTTCCCATCTAACATATACCCTGTACAAATCTTTATTTTTTCTAGGCCAGTAAGTACATCTAATAATGTTATGGTAATATAATCTAACCCACTTACCCTTTTAGCGTGTCTTAAGATCACAGTATCAATCCACCCTATCCTTCTAGGCCGACCTGTGGTGGTACCATATTCTCTACCGATTTCCCTTATTTTGTCCCCAGTTGCATCAAACATTTCTGTGGGGAAAGGTCCATCTCCAACCCTTGTGGTGTAAGCCTTTACAACTCCCAAAACTTTATCAATCTTAGATGGTCCAATACCCGCACCTATGCAAACTCCACCTGCCACTGGATTAGATGCTGTAACATAAGGATATGTCCCATGATCAATGTCCAGCAGTGTACCTTGTGCACCTTCGAAAAGAACTTTTTTACCATCTTCTAAGATATCTTCTAAAAGAACAGAAGTATTACACACGTATTTACTTATTTCGTGACCATATGAAACATATTGGTTATATATCTCTTCAAAATCAAGGGGGTCACCCTCGTAATATCTTTCTATAAGGAGATTTTTATCATCTAAATTAGCTTTAAGCTTTTCTTTAAAAATTTCTTTGTCTAAAATATCAATAACCCTGATTCCGCAACGAGCTGCTTTATCCATATAAGCAGGTCCGATTCCTTTGCCTGTGGTACCAATTTTGTTCTTACCCCTTTTGGCTTCTGCTAAAGCATCTAAACTTTTATGATAAGGTAAAATCAAATGTGCCCCATCGCTAATCCTTAGGTTCTCTGTACTTATCCCAAGGTCTTGTAAATATTTTATCTCTTTAATTAAAGCTTCTAAATCCACAACCATTCCGTTACCTATAATACAGATTTTATCCTTATTAAGAATACCAGAAGGTATTAAATGTAATTTATAAGTGGTTCCACCTATTACTATTGTGTGACCTGCGTTATTTCCACCTTGATATCTCACAACGGCATCAGATTTCTCAGCGATATAGTCTGTGATCTTACCTTTTCCCTCATCACCCCATTGGGTACCTACTATCACCAATGTTTTCATCAAAACACTCCTTTAACTATTCTTTGCAAATATCCCTAGCTACCACCACTCCTGATACTGAAGCTTGCATTAGACCACGGGTAAGCCCTGCACCATCACCGATGGTATATAATCCTTTTATGGCAGTCTCGAAATTTTCATTTACTTGAACCTTAGAAGAATAGAATTTAACCTCAACCCCATAAAGTAATGTGTTTTTAGAGTAAATTCCTGGAGCAATTTTGTCAAATGCTTTTAAGGTCTCAACAATAGAAGTTAAATATCTTTGTGGTAGAACAAAACTCAAATCCCCAGGAACAGCACTTTTTAAGGTTGGAACCGTGGTAGATTTAGCAAGTCTATGGGGATTGGTTCGCCTTCCGTTTAATAGGTCCCCCAACCTTTGTACCAGTATACCACCACCTGTTATCATGTTTCCAAGTTTAGCTATATACTTACCATACTCTATGGGCTGGTCAAATGGTTCTGTAAATTTGGTTGATACCAATAAAGCAAAATTAGTATTCTCACTTTTATGTTTTGCATCTCCAAAACTATGTCCATTGACCACTGCTAAATTTTCATCATAGTGTTCTTCAGATACAAATCCTCCAGGATTTACACAAAAAGATCGAACCTTATTTTCAAAGGTATCTGAGTAATACACTAGTTTCGGTTCATATAGGTCCTTTGTCAAATGATCAACAACTGAATTTGGAACTTCTACTCTAACACCAATGTCTACTTCGTTATTTTCAGTTTTAATTTTGTTGGCCTTCATTAACTTTTCTAACCATCCAGCTCCGCCCCTGCCTGGAGCCAATACAACATTATCTGCAAAATATGTTATCTCTTCTTTTTTCTTATTTACAGCTATAACTCCTTTAACTTCCTCAGCCTCTATTATTACCTCTTTCACCTCTGTTAGCTCCACAAAGGTAAAGTTACTTTCCTCTTTCAGCTTTAGATACATGTTTTTTAAAACTTCGTACCCTAAATCAGTCCCTAAATGTCTTACTGGGCAAGGTACTAACTTAATGTTATGTTTTGAAGCATCATACATTATATCTTCTACTTTTTTATTATCCAGACCATGCACTGTTCCAGAAGCTCCAAAGCTTAAGTATACATCATCAACATATTTAATCATGCTCTGTGCCTCTTGGTATTCCATATATTCAGTGATTCTTCCTCCCACTTCTGGAGATAAGGATAGTTTTCCATCACTAAAAGCCCCTGCTCCTGACCATCCATTGACAATACCACATGGTTTACAATGTACACATTTTTGAAGGGTTCTAAGTGGGCATTTTCTATCTTCTATTGTCCTGCCTTTATCTAAAACCAGTACCTTTTTATTGGAATCAATTTTAACTAACTCTAAAGCTGTAAAAATTCCTGCGGGCCCTGCACCAACAACAATTACATCATATTTAGTCATGGTGATTACCTCCTTGGTTTATTTAATCCTCTGCTAGTTTAACCAAAAATAACCTTGGAGTCAACAGCATAATACGAACATTCATACAGTAATTTGCTTTTTTGTTCGTTTTTACACCTTGGTATTCTTTAAATTGGAGTTAGACCTTATAAATATTATAACCCTCTTTTTAGAGGGTTATAGTCTTATTCCAATGAATTTATTATATTTTGTATTCCCTGCCTTTTACCCAGAAGTTTTTTAGGATGCAGAGTTATCTCCTGAGCTATTTGTAAAAAGTTATCAGCTTCAAGTAGATAAATTTGAGTTAATCTTTTATAGGGATCATAGTGATACGGATTTAATTCCATGGCTTTTCTATATAATTTTTCTGCCGTAACGTATTCGTCAGCCTCTAAAGTATAATCACCCAAAGCCATTGCTGATTGGAAGTCTAAGTAACCATTTTGGAGTGCTATTTTATAATTACTTAAAGCTAAAAATCTGAACCCTAGATCATTAAGAATGTTGCCGAAAAGCAGCTGATATTCATTTTGGTAAACACCCTTTGCTAAATATTCTTCCGTCTTCTCTATAATTTCTACATTGCCCGTTTCAGCTATTCTTTTCAATAAATATGTTATTTCTTCGTTATCCATAACTGCTTTAGAAACTTCCATTTGATAATTGATTAGGTAACATAAAAGATCCAATGGACTATGATTTTTCAATAGTATTATTTTTTTCAAGGATATATGGCAAAGGTCAATTCTGTCAATAATTATGTTTAATATTATGGATTCATATAGCAAATATATATAATATCTCTCATTGGGGTCTATTTCCCTTAACATGTCCTTGGCTTCATTTATTTCACCGGTATTTATCAATGCTTTTATTTGCAAAAGGATTGCCTCGGCATTTTGTATGGTTTTACAAATTTCTATTGTTTCTTTATAATATCCATTATTATATAAACCAAAGGCTAGTAAAAGACTATGAAATTTTCCCTGAAGTTTTACTTTTAAGTAAAAGAAATCTAGAATTTCTTTAGAATTTGTTTTCTTAGCCTTTAAAGATTTTACTATTTTTTCTATAATCTCTTTTTTTGCCTTTTTCCTGATGGCTTCTGTAAAAGCGTCAATGGCTCTATCATGAATTTCTAATGTTTGAAAAATATCACCTAATGTTTCATTTATTA
Source organism: uncultured Eubacteriales bacterium (assembly GCA_964474005.1). GTDB lineage: Bacteria > Bacillota > Proteinivoracia > Proteinivoracales > Proteinivoracaceae > Alkalicella. Next base: position 35,202 of record CAYYRM010000001.1, on the reverse strand, counting down.
AAATCTCTGCATCTTTTACGTAAGGGATATAACCTGGATTTTCATTATTTTTGTTAGCTTTAAATAATGTACTTATGGCCAATGGGAGGTTGTTAACTTCTTTATAGGCAACTCCTTTATATAGTTGTAGTTCCAAAGACTCTGGATATAGTTCAATGGCACGATTTAAAAAATCAATGGATTGCATGGGTTTATTCTTTTCATAGTAAAATAAACTAATAAGAATTGCTATTTTTATACCCGTTTCCCTTTTCTTATGCATATTATGCCAAACTTCTAATAGATAATTAAGGGCTAAATCATCTTTCTTAATTAAGAAATTATAAAAACCTAGCATAGCTCGTATCTCTAAATTTTTTTCAATATCATTTATCTCGAGCTTAGCAAATAATGATTTAGAGGTTTGTTCTAATATCTCTTTGTCTAAATATCCAAAATTTTCTATTTCCCCGGAAATTCTTTCAGCCTCCCTTGGTTTATCATTGAATTCTAGCCAATGGTAGTTATTATATGTTGCGCATTTTTCTTTCCTAATTATTCTCCTTTGAAATTCAGTAAACTGACCTACAGTTCTTTTTAACTTAAATTGAAACAAAACTTTAATATATAAACAGTTATTATTTGATTTGCTTATTTTACTCAAAAGATCCCTTTTGTCAACTTTTATTCTCTCATTAGATTTTATCACCATAAACCAATGCCCTTTAATATCCTCAAAACACTTGTTAAATTGGTCTCCATCGTATATGTCTATATCGTTAAAAGTCTTACTAACTTTGGAAGCATATGGTTCCTCTATGCTATCAATTTTATAGCCTTTTAAGTTGATAATAATTATTTCGTTTATTATTTCCATGATTTCTTCTAACATGGCATTAATCTTGTTATTATCTACTATAATTACCAGTGAAAGCATTTCTTCACCTCCCTACTATAATAAGTATTCATAAAAAGGTGAAAAAACTCCAAAATATTGGAGTTTTTATTGTTCCACTATATATTTTTAATTAATTCCAGTACGTATTTTGAACTATTCAATAAGTCTTCTACGGAAATGTTTTCTTCAGTTGTATGAGGCTTATTCATTCCAATGCCTAGATTTATACAGGAAATTCCATAGGTATTTAATATATTAGTATCTGAGCCACCACCTGTTGCCTTCAACTTCACTTCAAAATTAAGTTTTTGAGCTACCTCAATGGCATTTTTCACCACCATGTCTTTTTCCGTTAGGCTAAATGCAGAGTAAACCCTTTCTGTTTTAACATCTACCTCAGTCCCGAATTCCTTTGCAGCATCTTTAAAACACTGAACCATATGATTTGTCTGTTTATCAAGTTTCTCATTAACAACACTTCTGGCCTCCGCCTTAATTTCAACTTTATCTGTTACTATGTTTGTTGCAGTTCCACCAGAAATTACTCCAATATTTGCAGTGGTATCCTCATCTATTCTTAATAGTTTCATTTTAGCTATGGCATGAGATGCCACCTGAATTGCGCTTATCCCTTCTTCAGGACTTACCCCAGCGTGAGCCGACTTACCTTTTACAACAACATCTATTTTATCCTGAGCAGGACCTTGTACAATAATTGTACCTGGTTTTCCATCACTATCAAGGACATAACCTATTTTAGCTGTGAGTTTCTCATGTTCTAAATTTTTAACTCCAAAAAGACCACCTTCTTCTGCGATTGTGAAAACCACTTCAATGTCACCATGGTCTATATTCTTTTCCTTTAGAACTGTTAATGCTTCAATTATTGCTGCTATACCAGCTTTATCATCCGATGCTAAAATTGTTTCTCCTTGACTATAAATAACTCCTTCTTTAATTATCGGAATTATTCCCGTCCCAGGTACCACTGTGTCCATGTGACAAGAAAATAAAATAGCAGGCTTCTGTGTATTTCCTTTAAGTTTTGCTATGATATTACCTGTATTTGAACCTACCTTTTCCCCCGCCCCATCCACATACACATGAGCCCCAAGCTCTTCTAATTTTTCTTTAAGTCTACGGGCCACTTCACCTTCTGCTCTGGTTATGCTATCGATTTTAACTAGTTCAAAAAACAAATCAACTAATCTTTGTTCCTTAACCATCTTTTTACCTCCTTTTTTTATATCATACCCCATTATCAAACTGTTAAAAACAATAACACCTATATTCTAGGTGTTATTCAGTAATGATTACTTTTAGTTCTGCGTTTATTTCAGGGTATAATTTTACGTTAATTTTATATTCACCTAAACTTTTAATTGGGTCTGATAATTCTATCTTGCGCTTGTCAATCTTGATTCCCTTTTTAGCCAATAATTCTGCAATATCTTTAGATGTCACTGACCCAAATAGTTTTCCACCTTCACCGGATTTAGCAGTTATTTTAATTTCTGTTTTAGCAATTGTTCCCGCTAATTTATTTGCTTCTTCTAATTCCTTTTCCTTTTTTCTTGAGTCAGCTTGTTTTTTCTCATCTAGGGTCTTTACATTACCTTTTGATGCTTCTACAGCATAACCCTTAGGAATTAAAAAATTCCTTGCATAGCCTTCAGAAACTTCAAGTACTTGACCTTCTTGTCCTACTTTTTTAACTGTTTGTAGCATAATCACTTTCATCAAAGAAACCTCCCTTATATACGTCTAAAATTCCAGAAAAAGTCTACAATCCCTATTAGCATTGCTATAGGTGAAAAAAACACCGCGATAAAAGAAACAACTAGTACCTTTATAAAAATAGAGTTAATTTTTTTTGAAATTAAGTAAAAAGTTACAGCAGCTCCTTGAATAACAATTCCAATCATAGCTATTTGATTAACATTATAAGCTATGTATCTTAACTGTATAGGAGCAATCATAGATAATAGAAATGAAAAAACGAAAACCCATATTAACCAATCACCAAATCTCCAATTTATAAAGTGTGGTAAAGGGCTGGTGTCTATCCTAAACCTTTTAAGAACTAACCTGGCAACAACAAAATTTAAAAAACCATAGATAACGGCAACCATCGCTAACACTGCCGGTAGAATAAATATTATATTAACTCTTAAATCGCCCTTGAATATTTCAAGGTCCTCTCTATTATCAGGAATGCGAAAAAGCTCACTGATAGCTGGATATCTATCTGACAAACCCCATACAAACTCCACCACAGTCTCGAAAGCTGTAATTTGAGCGTCAATTGCTTGGTTTATTATATTTATCTGTAAAAATGCAGCAGAGATGTACACAATTATTATACCAGCCAATAAAATAGCAGCACTGGTTAAAATTAATGTTATAGTTGGTCTTATTCTTCTTGAGAAACCATACCCTAAAGCTAAACCAGTTAATGTTGCATAAATGGAATTTATCATTGCACTGGCAGGATTGATTCCAACTATAATTAAAAGTATCACAGATAGGAACCCTATCATAACTGCTATCTTGAAGTTATGTCTAAATATAGCAAACAAAACTGGCATTGGTAAAACAATAAATGTTAGAACCCCAAGCACTGGTGCATACATTGTTAAGATGCTTAGTATTACAAGTATCCCTAGAAGCATCGCGCCTTCCACAATGGATTTAGTTGAAATTCTTTGCATTTATTCACCCCTCACCTTCAGGTATTGTTTTAATTCTCGTATATCATCAGCAAACTCATTATTTTGGTTATTTTCCAGGGCTGATACAGTTTCTTGTAGTTTTTGATCAATTTTCCTATAGCTATAACCCATTCTTTTGGATAGACAATATAGGCTAACCATTATATTGGCAATAAACTCAAATACTTGCTCCTCTTTGCCCTTATGTAGGCCATCAAAAACCTTTGTTATACCAGCCAACAAATTAACTTTCAGTGACTCGATACTATGAATATTTCTAACTATGTCATATTTGTTTTTCTCACTTCCCATACTGTCACCCCACATTGAATCGTATGTATAACAAAGGGGCAAAATACTTTGCCCCATATTGTTCATTATAATCTATTCGGCTGTAAATGGCAATAAAGCAATAAGTCTAGCTCTTTTAATAGCCATTGTTAATTGTCTTTGATGTGGAGCACATGTCCCCGCAATACGTCTAGGCATGATTTTACCACGGTCTGTTACGTATTTACGAAGTTTATCTGTAGCTTTGTAATCGATGTGCTCGACTTTATCTACACAGAAGCTACATACTTTTTTTCTGCCTCTTCTTTTATCTCTACGCATCATTTTCCCTCCTTACTAATTAAAATGGAACATCCTCATCTACTTCTTGACCAAAATTGGAATAAAACTCTTGGTTGTCAGATTTAGGTTTTGAGTCCAAAAACCTAACATTATCTGCAACAACCTCAGTTACATACCTCTTTTGACCTTCTGGGGTATCGTAGCTCCTAGTTTGTATCCTTCCGTCAACTCCCGCTAGAGAACCTTTTCTTAAGTAGTTAGCACAATTCTCAGCAGCTTGTCTCCAAACAACGATGGGGACAAAATCCGCTTCCCTCTCACCTTGTTGATTTGTGAAATTACGGTTGACTGCCAAGGTAAAGGTGGTTACAGCAATTCCAGTATTGGGTGTGTATCTAAGTTCTGGGTCTTTAGTTAAACGCCCCACTAAAACTACTCTATTTATCATTGCTTTTCCCCCTTTATTATGCTTTTTTTACTATAAGATGTCTTAGAATTCCTTCAGAAATTTTGAAGATACGCTCTAGTTCACTTACTACATCACCGTTACCAGAGAAGTTCACTAATACATAGTAACCTTCTTTAATATCGTTGATTTCATAAGCCAACCTTCTTTTACCCCACTCATTTACTTCATCAACAGTTCCACCTTGATTAGTAATGATGCCGTTGAACTTTTCAACATTAGCTTGTATTGCTTCTTGATCAAGTTCAGGGGTTAAAATATAAATTAACTCATATTTTGTCATCGACATTCACCTCCTCCCTTTGGACTAAGCGGCCCTGATTTTCTCAGGGCAGGGACTATAATATTATAACATACTTATAAAAAAAAGCAAACCCTAAGGACTTTTAGGGTTTATGGTCTTCTTATATCCTTTTTCAAATTTCTCCCTAGGTAATAATATATTTCTTTCGCATTTGGTGCATCTGATTCGAAAATCCATTCCTACCCGTAAAATTTCCCACTCTTTATTACCACAGGGGTGTGTTTTTTTCATCTCCACTATATCACCAATTTCGAAAGATCCTCCCATTTAAGCACTGGCTCCTTTCAATGCTTTGGCTAACTGGTCAGGACAGGAAGTACCATTTCTACATTGAATACCCGTAAGTCTATCAATTATTTCATCCACTGGTCTTCCTTCAACTAATCTAGCAATCCCTTGCACATTTCCACTGCATCCGTTTACGAATTCCACTTGCTTTATTATACCATCTTGTAATGTAAATATTATCTCCTTTGCGCAAGTACCTTCAGTTTTAAATCTTAATTCCATCAATTTAGCCCCCTTAAAGTAGTCGAATAATCATATCTACGATTTTATGTATTACAGGTATAAAAATTGAACCTTCTAAATTAATCTTGGGTAAGTCAGTAAGCAAAAACAAAAACAACAAATTTGAAAGTACTATAACAGATGAAACCAAAATTAAGTTTGACAATAGGTATAAAACAGCTGTAAACAAACTCCCACCATAATCTTCAATTCTATTTTGCCTATGATTTATTATAACACCCATGCCATTTAAAAAAAATATAATAATAATAAAAAATAACAAAAATTCCATGGTCTTGGTTATTACCATACTTGAAACAAATATTAACTCTTCAGCCACATAAATACTATTATCACTATAATAATGACTTATTATTTTTTTTTGAATTTCTGTTGTAACAGGTAGCTCATCTACGAAACCCTTTGTCAAGAAGTAATCTTTAGTGGTTTTTTCAGTGACAGGTATGGTGTAATTACTTTGATTTATGGCTTCTATAACCATGTTGTTATCAATAAGATTTATTGCTTTTATTAAGGATAATGCAACCATAAGTGCAAATAAGATACAGCCTAACTTTGCAATAATTCTTTTATGTCCTTTTTTATAACCCACAATTAAGCTCCAGAAAATAGTATTTACCATTAATATATCAATAATCATAAACTCACCTCCATAAAAATTATTTTACAAAGGTGAGTATTATGACAGGTTATAACAATATACTTAATAGCCTCATGATTATATTTGCAGAAATTCCTGCCACCAATCCTCCAATTGTGTGAGCAAAAATAGCTTTATTTATTAACTCCCTTGTATTCAATGCATCCATCATTGCCACATGGGTGGATAAGAAACCTGACCAACACATGCCCATTGCAGTGAATACAGCAATATCAGAAGGTTGTATAAGTCCCCTTTCAAAAAAGCCTGGGATAAGACCCAATGCTGCACCCACTGCACCTAATGCTGTAATGGGAAATGCTAAGGCTTCAGCTGAGCTAAAACCAAATAATGGTTGTAAAACGGGGTAAAGTAAATGCCCCACAGCTGGTAAAAGGCCTATCCCCTCAAAAGCAGAGCCTGTATAACCAGCTTCCGATGGCCCAAATGTTAGCATTAATACCAAAGTACATATAAATAATACCCCAGGTATTATGGCTAGACCCATTTACACACCATTTCTACCGCCTTCTAATATTGATTCCAAAAACCTTTGTAAAATAGATCCCTCTCTTATCTCTCTATAATCAAATAACTCAGAGTCATCTAATTCCACATGATCATCTTTAGCGTCATAATATTTGGTGGTGGCCTTTAGCATAATTCTAACACTGACAATACAACCTATCACAGCACCTATGTTTCCTATAATTGCAGGGATCACAAATTCACTTCCCCTAGCTATCATGAAACTTGTAACTATAAGGCCCATACCAAAGGCTGTTCCTAAATTGCAGAAAACAGGCAACTGATGCTTCTTAAAATATTTCTTAAAACCTTCGTCTTTGGCTAAGCTAATTATTGCAGGATTGTCTGATATATATGTTGTTATTCCCCCAATGGCTGCAGCGCCAGGCAATTTAAAAAGTGGTTTCATCAAAGGAGATAATATTTTGTTTAACAATGCAATTAAACCAAACTCAACTGCTACGGCTCCTAACGCACCTGCCAATACAGCAACAGCCATAATGTATAAAACTGTATTTAATAACAAATCATGGGCTGTTTTCATAATGGTTGAAAACATATTATCAAAACCCATTTTAAATCCTATGATTGCCATAAAAGATATTAGTAAACCAGTTATCATAAAAGCTTCTAGGTTTACAGCTTTAACCCTCTTTTTGACCGTTTGGGCCATACAATCTCCACTCTCCAATTCTTATTGTTTATTCTTTTTTAAATAAAGGGTAGATACAACTGCAAGTATTGTAATACGAACATCTCCCCTTAGGTATATCTGAGCTCCAAATGCTATACCTCCAGCAATAAGTGAAATTAGTACTAAATAAAATAATTCCTTTAAGTAATCTTCGAAATAGCTGAAAAGACGTTCTTTATACACTAAAACAGTATAGATATCATATGTTATTTTAACAGCCAAAAAAATAAAAGGAGTAAAGAAAAGAACTTCAAAGTTAAAGTTTGTTTTAAAAAAGTAAAAAATCAGTTCCGCAAATAGCAGCAGTAATACGAATCTGGCAATAACAAAAAAAGGTGTTTTTTTGCTCAATTTTCTCCCCCTTATAATATGTTACTAAACAATGCACCTATTACAATTAAACATATCATCAAAGTTTGCCCAAGGCAACCTTTTTTTTCTTTCTGAGCCTCTCTACGTTTTTTAAGGAAATTATCTTGTTTTACTTCGCTTTTTAGATTCTCCTTTAAAAATTTTTGTGAGAGCTTGTAATACTTTAGATAGTCTTCGATCTTGCCTTCTTTTTTATATATGGTGGCTAAATTATTAAGAAGTATTGGGTTTTCTTTATCCATGTCATATGCCTCAAGGTATAAGCTTTTGGCTTCATCATAAGCTTTATTCTGAAAATATATGTTTCCTAGATTAACCTTAGCCGATGCATTTTTTTCATCTGTGGCAATGGCTTTAGTAAAGAATTCCTTTGCCACATCCAGCTGACCTACATTGGCTAATATTACACCTATTTTGTTATGGCTTTTACTGTGGTTTGGGTCTATTTCAGTAATTTTCTTAAAGATATTATAGGCATCTTTGTTTTGACCATTCTTTAAAGCTTTTTCTCCTTCTTCATACATTAACTCTAAATTTTCATCCATGCTTGTCCACTCCTCAAATTTAAGTTTTAATCATATGAATTACTAAACTTTAAATAAAGATATATATTTGCGAATAAAATATAAAACAGTAAAGAACATAATTAAATAATTTATAAAACCAAACAAAGGGTAAATAAATTTTATCAACGATGTAAATCCCATTAACGATAAGGGTATTGCCATTATAGTTATTATAAATACAAAAACATTATATTTCAAATCTATCCTTTGTTGCAACCTAATAATTAATCCATGTCCTGAGGCTAATGCAGATGTTAATATTGCTATACCCACCCCCATTATCAAGATAAAGAAAAAAATCTTATCTATGCCATGCGCTAAATCTAGTATAGGTATCTCTGAGGGTTTTTGTAAACCCATTGTGGCAAAAATTATTAAGAACATCATCAACCCTAAGGACAATCCTGCGATTATTGGAGCGTTTATTACAGATTTTTTTTTGTATATTTCTCCCTTTAAGGACGATAATACAACCATCCCTATTATTAAATTATATGACAAATATGTAAGCCCAGAAATTGTGGGGTTTTTTGGAATTAAACCTTTGGAAAAAACTAAAAATGCAGGAGGATAAACAATGTTTACTGTACATACCCCCACTATTATTAACATTAAAATTGGTATGAGTATTGAGTTTAATTTAATAATCCCATTGGTACCTTTAAGAAAACTTAAATAAATTATAGCTGCAACAAAAATCGTAGCTCCTAGGTGACTATTTGTTATATTGTTTTTAACTAAAGATGAACCCGCCGCTAGCATAATTGTGTACCCTCCAAAAAGGAAGCAACTAATCATCAAATCAAATATTTTTGCTAATTCTTTTCCACATATAACTAACAAGAAATCTTTATATGAGTAAATTTTTTCAGTATATGTAATAGTCATGAACATCCAGCCAAACACAATAAAACCTATAACTGATACCAGTGCTCCCCATATAGCCCTAGATCCAAATATAGTAAAGAACTGATATATTTCTTGCCCTGTGGCAAATCCTGCACCCACAATTGCACCAACATAGGTAAAAGCTATTTTATATTGTTCATTGTTTTTCATTAAAATCCCTCCCAACACTGTTTATTAAATTCTATTTACCTTTATGAATAATTTTCAATATTTTACATAAAAATTATTACGGCAAATTTATTAGGAGGTTAATATGTTCGGTATATTCAATAGGACAGATAAAAAGCAATATACAAATCGCGTAGATTGTTCCTCGGGTATTTCTCATTTTACCTTAAAGAACAACTTACTAGACTATATCCACACTGTTAAACCCGACTGGTCTGATATTGTTATAATGTGTATAGGGACGGACAGATCCACTGGTGACAGTTTGGGTCCCTTGGTGGGCTCCAAAATAGAAGAACTTAATAGATACGATAATATTCATATAATGGGTACCTTAGATGACCCAGTTCATGCTGCTAATTTAGAAGAAAAGCTTATGGCTATTCCTAAGCTGGCTAATCCTCTGGTAATTGCAGTGGATGCTTGTTTGGGTAACATTGAAAATGTCAGCACAGTTTCTGTGGGAATAGGCAGTTTAAAACCTGGCGCAGGAGTTAAGAAAAACCTCCCAGAGGTTGGCCACATTTATCTCACTGGGGTTGTTAATGTAGGAGGATTCATGGAATACTTTGTATTACAAAACACAAGATTAGCCACAGTTATGAAAATGGCCAACGTTATTTCTAAGGCCCTTGAATCCACTATTATTGATTTAACCTTACTAAATTCTAAAAGAAAAGCATAGCCCAATGGCTATGCTTTTTAATGCACTATTCTGTTTTTAATTTGTTGAACAACCTCATTAGCCGTTAAAGAACTACAATTTATTACTGGTACTTCATTGGTCACAGTTTCCATACCTAAGAAATCTTGATCCATTCCTGTTACCACTATTGCCACAGGATCCACGAAATTCTGTGATAAATCAACTGCTTTAAAACCTTCATTTTCTAAAGCTTCTTTAACTTGACTTAGTCCATCTTCCACTGCAACTATTCTCCTCATGGCATGCCTCCTCTTTGTTTTTATTATTATGCTTTTAAGTCTTTTGTTTTATACAAAAAAATAAGGTGGAATAATCCACCTTATTTTTTATTAGGGTCAGCTTTTAATTCTTTAACTGTTTCTGTTCTTTTCATTTCACAAGAACCTTTAAATACCGCACCGTCACCTATTGACAGATTTTGAACTTTGATATCTCCAAATAGCCTAGCGGTGGGTAAAAGCTCTAGAAGACCTGTACCTTCAATATCTCCATTTACTGTTCCAGCGATGGTAATGTGTCTAGCTTTAATATTAGCATCGATAATTCCAGTTTCCCCTACAAAAACATCACCATTTTGATTTAACTCACCAACCAACCTACCATCAACCCTTAAAATGCCTTTACCGTTTACATTACCGTTTAACTCAGTGTCTTTACCTATGATGGTATCTACCTTTGCAAAATCTAACTCTTCCTTTTTCTTAAACACTTAAATTCCCTCCCATTTATTAGTTCATATAATTTCTAGGATTAACAGGCGTACCTCTTACCCTAACTTCATAATGTAGGTGTGGTGCAGTGCTATTACCAGTGCTACCCATAAGTCCAATGGTACTTCCCCTTTGAACCCATTGACCAGCCCTAACATTGATTCTTGATAAATGAGCATAATATGTACTAAATCCGTAGCCATGGTCAATGATTATAAGGTTTCCATAACCGCCCCTATATCCAGCGAATGTTACAGTTCCATTGGCAGTAGCCCAAACTGCTGTACCAGTTCTATTTGCTATGTCAATCCCAGAGTGAAACTCAATAGCACCAATGAAGGGACCCCTTCGATTTCCAAAAGGTGAAGTAATTATACCGCTTGTAGGCCACCTATTAGGAGTTGCAGCCAACCTACGATTCCTTTCTTCCATGTCACCAACCATCTCATTCATTGTATCCTTTTGATCTGGAATAGAGGTGTTTAAGTGGATAATACTTCTGTTTGCTCTTTCCAATGTTGTTATACCCCTATTGGTTGCAAAAAGGTACTGGTCCACTGTCCTTTCATTTCCACCTAAATTGGCTTCATCTTTAATACCAGTGAGATTTTTAAGCTTTTCTTCAAGCTCTTTAATTTCCTGAAACATTTCTATGAGTAGTTGGGTTTCCTTTGCTAAAGCTTCTATTTGACCGTTTTTAGCGATATTGTCTTGTCGCAGATATTCAAGTTCATCTAAAGATTTTGACATATCTACATATCTGGTGACAAATCCTATGCTAAACATAATAACAGCCAAAGTTAATACTCCAATTACCTGTAGCAAAGCTATGGGGAGTTTAAACACCAAAGGTGAGTCTTCGGAATGTGGTATAACCATAATGGTAAATTTATTACTTTTTTCCTTAGGCGCCAATAGCACACCCCCTTTCTTTATCTACTTTAATATTAATTCGCCATAACCCTTTAAAATCCTGCAGGATTAGATTTTTTTCTTTTTTGCTATTTCTATTGCTTGTTCTTCTTCTTTTGTCAAGTGATAGGTTGATTTTCCTGCCTCAATTGGTTTTGCATATGTCCTAGATTCTTCCCGTCCGTATATACTACTCAATACAAAACCATCATATTTATCGTCAAGCAGGGCAATGGCAAAGCTTAAATCGCTTCCAGTGTTTCCAAATGCATTGAATCTTACCATACCGAGGAATTGAGGATGTTCCTTTATTTTCTTCTGGGTATTTACAATGTTCCTATCAAGTCTTTGGGTTTCGTTATCTAAAGCCTGAAGCTTCTTAGCATATTCAACTAAAATTTGCTCTATGTTTCTATCACCGGTATAAGTAAGCAGCTGTCTAAACTTTTTCAATCTTTTGTTTAGTTTTCCAGTGGTTATGAAAAAGACAATCCATGATAAAAGTAGCAGCAGTGACAATGTTAATAAGATTATACTATTAAACTCCGAAAATATTTCTAAAATTTGATCCATTATTTATTACCTCCTGGAATTATCTTTTAATATTATAATTATATATTCCTTTTGGCATATGTCAAACCTTTTATTGTAAAATCATGTACCATATCCAATTGCCCATAAAAAATCCCCCTTATTTATTAGGGGGATTGTTGATTAAATCCACTGGTGCCCAGTTGTTTGCCCACTCACCATGAACTATATCACCCATTAGGAACGGTTTGTCTATGTGATTTTTTACATTGTGCCAATTTACTTCATGAAAGTCTAAACCCGTGAAATTGTACAATTCTTGTTCATTAATTGACATGGAAAAAACAGGGGAAACCATTTCTGTAGGTGGTGTAATTTTCTTTCTCATATTATTTACCTCCCTTTAAAATTAGTTTCTCCTACAAATTTATTATTTATTTTGTTATGTTATATTTTTTAATAATTTAATCCTCTACCACTGTTATTTATTTTTTCTAAATTTCCATTTTTTAACATATACACAAAAGGTGCTAAATTCATTACCACACAACTGTGGTTTGGAATTATCGTAATTGTTTCCCCTATGTTAGGGATTTTTCCTTCACTAAATACGATACCATGCTCCTCAGATAACCCTGTAATTTCTGCTTCTGGATATTCAAGAATTTTGCCATATCCAGTCAATAATTGAGAACCGTGTGTACCTTTATCAAGACCCAATGTTTTTGCACCTGCATCGATTATAAATTTTCCATCCCCAATACTTATCACAGTAGACTTAACTTTTAATGCACAATTATCAATGGTTGTGGTTTTTAACGCAACCTGTGTATAATCATTAAAAATATAATTTCCAGGCCTAACTTCTGTCACCCCGTTTATATCTAAAACATTATTAAAAGTTGGGGTTGATCCAACACTTATTTCTTCCACCATAATTCCAGTGGACTCAAGTTTCTTTTTAATATCAATTAACGTTTGCCCTTCACTTAGAGCAATATTTATAACATCTGCATGGGAAGAAGATTTATAACTATGTCCTGCATGGGTCAAAAGACCTTTTAGGTATAAATTGGGTTTTTCCACAATATATTTTGCAAAATTTGTTATATCGTCTGTAACTTTTAGTCCACATCTATTAAGTCCAGTATCAATTTTTATATATACATATAATTTATCACCCTCAAATACATCGTTTAATATATCCACACTGATTTTAGAGTCAACAATAACCCCTACAGTTATACCCTTAGACAGCTCCCTTAACCTTTCAGCATTGGTCCTAGTTACCACTGGATAAGCTACCAGTAAGTCTTTAAAACCCTCTTTTTTTAAAAGTTCAGCCTCAGCTAATTTCGCTGTTGTAAACCCCTGTGCCCCCAATTCTTTCTGAATTAGAGCCAAAAATGGAGTTTTATGGGCTTTAAAATGCGGTCGCAACTTCACTTGTTTGTGATTACATTTTTGTTGAGCCCGTATTAAATTATTAATCATGATATCGTAATCAATAATAACAGCTGGTGTTAACATATTTTTACCCCTTTCTTTTAAATGATTACAGACCTAATTAAAACAATGATAATAATAATAAATATGGATGGTAATAAATTAGCCACTTTAATCTTTTTAATATCCATCATGTTTAAACCTATGGCAAATATCAAGATTCCACCCAACCCTTTGATGGATGTAAGTATCTCTTCAGTGGCAAAATCCCCTAAAAGTATCGCCAAAATATAAATAAATCCCTGATATAAAAAGACAACTATCCCAGAAAGCGCTACTCCAATTCCCATAACAGATGCAAAAGCAATGGCTGTTACGCCATCAATTATAGCCTTGGCCAATAAAATACTATGGGTATTACTGATAGCCATCTCTATGGATCCTAAAATAGCCATTGCCCCCACACAGTAAATCAACGAAGCATAAACCATCCCTGAAGCTATATTCCCTTTTATATACTTATTTAAAATCTTTTCAATCTTTAGTGCACCCATATTAAATTTATTGTCTATATTAAAATATTCACCAAGAATGCCCCCTAAAACTAAGGAAATGATGGTGTAAATTATATATATATCATCCACCACAAGCATATTTTTTAATCCTATAAGTAACACCGCCAAACCAAGACCATTTATTACTGTCTTTTCCATCTCTTTAGGTATCATCTCCCCAAAAAGATGGCCCATTGTCCCAGCAACAAGAATAGCTAGTGCATTTATAATATTTCCCATTTATATTAACCCCTTTTAATTTCAATTACTGCTGTTATTAATTTATCTATATCACTGTTGGTATTAAAAATCCCTGGACTCACCCTAATTGTCCCCTGCTCTAAGGTATTAAAACATTTATGAGCCAATGGGGAGCAATGTAAACCAGCCCTTACAGCTATACCATAAACAGTGTCTAATATAAATGCAACATCTGTGGAATCCAACTCACCTATATTAAAAGATATAACAGGGCCGATGTCTCCACTAGTATCCCCATAAAAACAAGTTATGTCTCCAATACCATTATAAAGCCTTTTAAGTAAATCTATTTTATGTTGTTTTATGGTATCAATTCCAATTTCCTTAATGTAGTCTAATCCAGCACCAAGTGCATAGATACCTGCAGTATTCATTGTTCCACTTTCATATCTTTCAGGACCAGTTGTGGAAACAAATAATTCTTCAGATTTTGTGCCTGTGCCCCCTGTTTTTAGGGGTTCTAAAATAATATTCTTGTTTACATACAACCCACCTGTCCCCGATGGCCCCAATAAACCCTTGTGTCCCGCAAAAGCTAATATATCAACATTTGCCCTTTGAACATCTATTTTTTCAAATCCTAAACTTTGAGCTCCATCCACTAAAAAAACTATATTGTTCTGTCTAGTTACTTTTCCTAATAGTTCTATGTCTTGCATACACCCAAAAACATTGCTGCAATGGTTAATCACAAGGATTTTGGTATTTGGCTTAATTAATGAAATCAAATGTTCAACATCAATTAACCCATTTTCCAAATGATTACACAAATCTATTTGTATGTTTCGGTTTCTCTTCAACCAATTTAAAGGTCTCCAAACTGAGTTATGTTCTAATTGTGATGTTATTACATGATCATTTTCTTTAAGTAAGCCCAATAAACCTTGGTTAATTGCCTCCGTTGCATTTTGAGAAAAAGATATTTCAGATGAATCCTTTGCATTTATAAATTCCGCTATTTTTTCCCTGGTTTTGTATATTACCCTAGCACATTCCCTTGCAAGACTATGCCCCCCTCTACCTGGATTAGCCCCATAATTTCTCAATGCATAATCATGGGCATTATAAACACTTTCTGGTTTTGGAAAACTTGTGGCCCCATTATCTAGGTAAATCAATGCCATGACCCCCTTTTTTTTTGTTTCACGTGAAACATTTTTCAATTAAGTGTTTCACGTGAAACACTTAATTGAATGGTAAAAAACAAGGGTGCTATCCCTTGTTAATGATTAAATCAATAATTCTGTTTAAATCTTCTTCATCATAATACTGTATTTCTATTTTCCCTTTTCTATCATTACCTTTTATTTTAACATTAACTCCTATGGCTTCCATAAGTTTTTCTTCCACATCTTTAACTATAGGATTAGTTTCAATGATTTTTCTTTTTTGTTTATCCATTTCATTAACTGTCTTGCAGTAATTTTCTATTTGTCTGGCATTTAACCCCTTTTCTATAATTAAATGGGCTAAATCTTTTTGCTGTGCAGAATCTAAAACCAGTAGAGGACGTACTTGACCTGCTTTCAACTTACCTTCTATAAGTAGATTTCTAACTTCTATGCATAGTCCTAAAAGCCTAATGGTGTTAGCGATGGCAGATCTGCTTTTGCCTATTCTTAATGAGAGTTGATCTTGGGTTAGATCAAATTCATCAATAAGCATTTGGTAAGCTTCAGCCTCTTCAATGGGATTCAAATCCTCCCTTTGAAGGTTTTCAATCAATGCTATTTCTGCAATTTGTCGCTCAGTAAAATTCTGTACAATGGCATTAATTTCTGTTAAGCCTGCAATTTTGCTAGCTCTTAACCTTCTTTCCCCCGCTACTAGCTCATATCCCCCTTCTATGCTCCTAACAACGATGGGTTGTATAATGCCGTGTTGTTTTATGGAGTTTGCTAGTTCCTCTAAGGATTCAGAGGAAAAACTCTTTCTGGGTTGTTTAGGATTAGGTCTGATTCTGGCGATAGGTATGCTTTGTATGGAATTGATATTAACTTCTGTATCGGGCAGTTCAGGTATTAGAGCACTCAACCCTCTACCAAGGCCTTTCTTAGACACCCTTTAACACCTCCTCGGCCAAATCGTTATACACTTCAGCTCCCTTAGATTTGGGATCATATTCTAAAATGGATTGACCATGGCTGGGGGCTTCGCTTAGTCTTACATTTCTCGGCACAATTGTGTTGTATACCTTGGTACCAAAAAAATTCTTAACTTCATCAACCACTTGATTTGAAAGATTGGTTCGAGAATCAAACATGGTTAATAATGCACCTTCAAATACTAGATTAGGATTTAAATGTTTTTGTACTAAATTCACAGTATTAACTAACTGGCTTAGACCTTCTAAAGCGTAATACTCACATTGTATAGGTACAATAACAGCGTCCGCTGCAGTTAAAGCATTGATTGTTAAAAGTCCCAATGATGGTGGACAATCAATGATAATAAAGTCATACTCTTTTCTAACATTTTCTAGCTGAGTTCTTAGTCTAACTTCTCTTGATACCGTGGGAACTAACTCAATTTCTGCTCCAGCTAACTGTATAGTGGCAGGTGCCACATCAAGGTTTTCTATGGCAGTAGGTACTATAATTGCGTCCACTGGAAACTCATCAACTAATACATTATAGATACACTTTTTTATTCTATGCTTGTTAATACCTAATCCACTTGTGGAATTCCCCTGGGGGTCGATATCTAAAATTAATACCTTTTTACCTTTATGGGCTAAAAAAGCACTTAGATTAACAGAAGTAGTAGTTTTACCTACTCCTCCTTTTTGATTAGTAATGGCTAAAACCCTAGACATTTCAAAACTCCTTTCAACTATTTTTTTGTTTTCGGTAGCTTTATTGTAACTTCTATATAATCCTGAAAATCATTTTCTTCTAATGTAGCGTCAAATCCCGTATCTTTTATTGTTTTAACCATGTGTTTTACGGAATTGATGAAAATTCTAAAATCCCTTATCACTAGTTTCCTTTGGATTCCCTTTTCTGTCTTAGCGTTTTCATCAGCATCTGCCAGATTTGATTCGTTTATTATATCTATTGCTTCCTCAGTTTGCCTAACAGTCATTCCCTCATTTATAATCCTATTCAGTAATGGCATTTGTTGCTCTTCTGGCAACTTAAGTAATGCCCTGGCATGTCTCTCTGTTAAGTTTGAATCTTTAAGTTGATCTTTAACCTCGTTAGGCAATTTAAGTAACCTCAGTTTATTTGCTATGGTGGATTGACTCTTGCCTATTCTCTGAGCTAAAACTTCTTGAGTTAAGTTAAATTCATTTAGTAAGCGATATAATCCTTCTGCTTCCTCTAAAAAATTCAAATTTTCCCTTTGAATATTTTCGATAAGTGCTATTGCCGCCATGGCTCCATCGTTAGCTTCTTTAACGATGGCAGAAACATAATTCATACCTAGTTTGTTACATGCTTTAAATCTTCTTTCCCCTGCAATTATTTCATAACCATTTCCGCTTTTTCTTAAAATGATAGGTTGTAATAAACCATAAGTTCTAATGGATTGAGCTAATTCATCAATTTTTTCGTCATCAAAATACTTTCTTGGTTGAAAAGGATTTGAAATTATTTTTGAAACGGGAATTTGATGGATTTCTTCTCCTTTTTCCCCTTGTTGTCCAATCAATTTTGATATATGTTCTTTCATTTTTATTACACCACCTTTGCTTATTTCAATTTAATAATTTCGCTATCTGTTGTACTTATTCCTTCTTAAAAATAAAAAAAAGTAAAGTTTTATAAACTTTACTTTTTATGTTAATGGTTTTTTGTTAGGTAAACCAGGTTTTCGTGGGAATTCTTTGGGGGTCTTTTTAATCTTTTTAATTAAGATTACAGCTCTTTTATCATTTATTTCAGGTAGGTTATATTCATAGAAACCACTTATTTCTCCACCTAGAATCTTAATTGCATTTTTAGAATCATTCAATTCCTCTTTCCACTTATCACCTTTATAAACCACAAAATGGCCACCTACCTTAATAAAAGGTAAACATAGTTCCACAAGAATATTTAACCCAGCCACAGCCCTTGCTGTGGCATAATCAA
Source organism: uncultured Eubacteriales bacterium (assembly GCA_964474005.1). GTDB lineage: Bacteria > Bacillota > Proteinivoracia > Proteinivoracales > Proteinivoracaceae > Alkalicella. The sequence continues at coordinate 16,667 of CAYYRM010000001.1, read as the reverse complement.
ATTTTTCTCTATATTGTTTGTTTTGACCAAAGTCTTCAGCCCTTCCATGGATTAAATTAATATCCATAAAATTCAGTTCTTTTGCAATTTCATCTAAAAACTTTAGCCTTTTATTAAGTGAATCTAATGCAGTTATTTTAAGGGTTTTATTTACAATCTTTAATGGATAAGTTGGAAAACCCGCACCAATTCCCACATCTATAATAGAACTATGACTGGTAAATTCATTAACAGGATATATAGAATCTATAAAATGTTTTAATGCTATTCCCTTTTCATCGGTTATAGCTGTTAAATTAATTTTATTATTCCACTCAAGGAGCATCTCCTTATATCTGTTAAATTGATTTAAAGCTTCGTTATCTAGTTCTATATTTGTTTTTAATGCATTTTCATATAAAAAATCCTTAAATACCATTATCTCTCGACCGCCTTGTCTGCTCTAAGTAAATTAATAATACTGATATATCAGCAGGAGTAACCCCTGATATCCTAGAAGCTTGACCTATGGTTTCAGGCATTATTTTAATTAATTTTTCTCTACTTTCCCTTGATAAAGCAGATATTAAATTATAATCAATATCCTTTGGAATTAATGTGTTTTCTGATTTGCTAAAACGGTTAATTTGGTTTATTTGCTTTTCCACATAACCAGAATATTTTATCTGTATTTCCACCTGTTCTTTCACATCAAAGGGTATATAATTCAGCTCCATGAATTTGTGTAAGTGGTCATATTTAATTTCGGGTCTTTTCAAAAGGTCAGATAAGGAATAAGATTTATTAATAGGTGCAGAACCCAATTCCTCCAACAAAGCATTGTTTGTACTGGAAGGGTTAACCATGTGAGAATTTAATACCTCTATTTCCTTTTCAATCATTCTATTTTTTTCTAAGAATTGTTGAAACCTTTCTTTATCAATAAGCCCTATTTCATATCCTTTTGGAGTTAACCGCATATCTGCATTGTCTTGTCTTAGTAAAAGTCTAAATTCTGCCCTTGATGTAAGCATCCTATAGGGCTCTGGTGTTCCCTTTATGGTTAAGTCATCTATTAGAACTCCTATATAGGCCTCTGATCTCTCTAAAATTAAAGGCTCTTTTCCAAAAACTTTAAGGGCTGCGTTGATACCAGCCATCAATCCTTGGGCTGCTGCCTCTTCGTAACCTGAAGTACCATTAAACTGTCCTGCAGTGAATAGCCCTTCAATCTTTTTTGTCTCTAAAGATCTTTTCAATTCTGTGGGATCAATACAATCATATTCAATGGCATACCCTGGTCTGGTTATACGGGCATTTTCTAAACCAGGTATTGTTTTTAAAAAATCCCTCTGAACATCAACGGGTAGACTAGTGGACATGCCCTGTAGATACATTTCATTGGTATAAATTCCTTCGGGCTCAACAAATAGTTGATGACTTTGTTTGTCGGCAAACCTCTTAATCTTATCCTCAATGGAGGGACAATACCTAGGACCCACGCCTTCTATTAGTCCAGTAAATAGCGGGGAACGGTGGAAGTTATCTCGAATTATCTCATGGGTTTTATCGTTAGTATAAGTTAAATAACAAGGAATTTGTTCCTTTAATAGGTCTTCTTCCTTTGTGGTAAATGAAAACCTATATGGCTTATCATCCCCTGGCTGTATATGCATCTTCTCAAAATCAACTGACCTTTTATCTACCCTAGGAGGTGTTCCAGTTTTAAAACGCATAAGTTTCAGTCCCATGTCAATTAAAGAATCAGTTAATTTTTTTGCTGAAAACTGTCCATTGGGCCCTCCTTCATAATTTAAATTACCCTGAATTATCCTCCCCCTTAAATATGTTCCTGTTGCAAGTACAATTGTTGTACAACTAAATATCTCACCAGTATCCAACTCAATTCCCTTTATTTTATTTTCTTCAAAAATTATCTTATCAACAAGTCCCTGTCTAACTTCTAAATTATCTTGATTTTCAAGTACCTTCTTCATATTTAATTGGTAGAGGGCTTTATCAGCTTGTGCCCGTAAGGCATGCACTGCTGGTCCCTTTCCAGTGTTTAGCATACGTATCTGAATATAAGTTTTATCTATATTCTTTCCCATTTCACCCCCTAAAGCGTCGATTTCCCTAACTAAATGACCCTTTGCAGGACCACCAATGGCAGGATTACAAGGCATTAAAGCGATGTTATCCAAATTTAACGTTAAAATTAGTGTTTTACACCCCATTCTAGCAGTAGCTAAAGCTGCCTCACACCCAGCATGACCTGCCCCTATAACAATACAATCAAATTTATACATGTATTCACCTTCTTCTTTACTTTCCTAAGCAAAACCTGGAAAAAATTTCATCGATTATATTCTTGTTTAGTGTTTCTCCAGTAATTTTTCCTAAAATTTCCCATGTATCCCTTAGGTCAATGGCCACAATATCTAAAGGCATACCTTTGTTTATGTTGTCCTTTGCATCAGATAATGACTTAATACTATCTCTAATTGCTTGTTCATGCCTTAGATTGGTAATAAAAATATCTCCATAAGTATTTTTAATCTTTGCTAAATCATATAAATCAAAGATAACTTCTTCTAAAATCTCAATGTTTTTATTCTCTAACACGGAAATATTTACTATATTTTTTGACCCAATTTTATTTTCAATTTCACCAATGCTTAATCTTTGATCCAAATCTAACTTATTTATAACAACTATTATATTTTTTCCACTGATGAGAGATAAAATTTGCTCGTCAAATGAATCCCATGCCTTAGAACCATCTAAAACAAACAGTATCAAATCACTTTCTTCAATGGCCTTTTTGCTCCGTTCTACTCCAATTTTCTCCACAACATCCTCTGTCTCACGAATACCTGCAGTATCTACAATTATCAAAGGTACACCCTTTATGTTTATTTGCTCCTCTAATATATCCCTTGTGGTGCCAGGGATTTCTGTAACTATTGCCCTTTGATGTTTTAATAATGTATTGAGTAAAGAAGATTTACCAACATTGGGTTTTCCCACTATGGTTGTTTTTATCCCTTCCCTTACAATCTTCCCTGTTTTAGCAGTTTCAAGTAACTTTTCAAGTCCTTCTTTAGCACTTATGATATTATGTAAAATTTCCATTGAATCTACATCATCGAAATCCTCATCAGGGTAGTCGATGGTAGCTTCGATATGAGCCAAAGTACCTATAATTATGTCATTTATACCTTTAATCCTTTCGGATATTTTACCTAAGGCCTGCTTAGTGGCAAAATCTAGCCCTAGCTCAGTTTTAGCTGCAATGATATCCATGATACCCTCAGCCTGTGAAAGATCAATTCTCCCATTTAAAAACGCCCTCTTCGTAAACTCCCCGGGTTCTGCCAAACGAGCACCATGTTTAAGAGCCAGTTCCATGGTTGCCTTAATGGGTAGTCTTCCACCATGACAATTTATTTCAACTATATCTTCACCTGTATAGGATTTTGGTGCTCTAAAAATTGAAACTAGTACCTCATCTATTATCTTTTCACCATCCAGGATGAAACCATAATTTATTGTATTTGACTTTTTACTGGAAATGATTTTTCCCGTAGGGGTTTTAAACATTTTATCAACTATTTTGGAGGAACTTTCTCCACTTAATCTAACAATTCCTACACCGCTCTGTCCTGTAGGAGTGGCCACAGCAACTATAGTATCAAAATCCATAATATCACCTCTATAATTCTTATAACAATAATTTTAGCATTTTATAGATATTTATTACAAATTAATAGGATTATAATCATTAAGATAATTTAAAACCAGTTAACTTAAGTTAACTGGTTTATTCTATAATACTATATTAAAGGCTCAATTACAATTTTCCTATGGGGTTCTTCACCTTCACTATATGTCTCTATTTCAGGGTCATCATTTAAAATACTGTGAATTATTCTTCTCTCCATGGCATTCATGGGCTCTAAAACTATTTTTTTGCCGATGGTTTTAGCCCTTTGAGCTTGCCTTATTGCCAAATTCTCCAATGTAAGCTCCCTTTTAACTCTATAGCCATTGATATCTAAAAGTACCTTGATATAGTTATCTGTTTTCTTGTTAATGGCTAGGGCCAATAGGTATTGTAATGAGTCGATGGTCTTGCCATGTTTTCCTATCAATATGGCTAAGTCGTCTCCATTGATATTAGCCTTAATATATTCTTGGTAGTCAATTACATCAACATCATACTGCACATTAAAGGGCTTTAATATTTCATTGATATATTTTTTTATCTCGTTTACTGGATTAAATAATTCCTTAACCAATACCTTGGCTGGTTTAGCCATTATACCCAGTAAGCCTTTAGTTGGATATTCCAATACTTCATAATCTACGGCGTCTTTTGTTAGTCCAAGTTGTTGCAATCCTTGTTCAACAGCTTCCTCTATGGTTTTAGCGGATATTTCAACAACTCTCATATTTATACTCCCCCTTGTGGCTGTTCTTTAACAACATGTTGGGCTAATAAATAATGTTGACCTATTGAGAATATGTTACCAACCAACCAGTACAATGCCAGACCTGCTGGTTGTACATAACTAAAATAAGTAATCATCACAGGCATAATGGATGTCATAGCACCCATACCACCTTGGGCTGACTGTGGATTATCTGCCATACTTTGCTTAGTTTGTAGATATGTTGTTATACCAGCAAGGGCAGGCAATATAAATCCAATTACTCCTAAATCCCTTCCAACTCCAGCTAAATCTATACCCAAAAACATAGAAGTAAAACCTGGTACTGATTCCATTGCAGCAGGGAAATTTCTAACAACATTAAACATCGCTATAAATACTGGTAATTGAATTAACATTGGAAGACATCCTGCAAGGGGGTTAATTTTATGCTTAGCATAAAGTTCCATCATTGCTTGGTTTAATTTCTCTTTATCGTTTTTATACTTTTCTTCTAATGCTTTTCTCTCTGGTATAATGGCATTCATTGCTTTCGTAGCCTTAATCTGCTTATAGTTAAGTGGAAAGGTAACAAGTCTAAATGCTAGGGTTAACATAATTATAGCTATCCCGTAGCTATTGGTAATATTGTAGAAAAATTCAAGTGCTGTCTGTAAAATAGTTGAAATAATATTCATTTTTATCCCCCTTTTATAACTTACTGTAACGGATCATAGCCACCTTCGTGGAAAGGATGGCATTTTGATATTCTTTTTACAGTTAAAATAAACGCCTTAATAAAAGAGTATTTAGAAAAAGCTTGTTTTGAATACTCAGAACAGGTAGGGTTAAATCTACATGTTGCTCCCTTTAAAGGGGAAATACTCTTTTGATAGAAATTAAGTATTATTATCATAAGTTTATTCATTTTTAATCACCAGACAATATTTTGTTTATTCTTTTTGTAAGATATTTTATATCTCTTTGAATCTGACTATAATCAGATTCAACTATGGCAGGCCTTGCAAGAATTATTAAATCCAAACTATTGTCAATTTTCAGAGTTGAATTTCTAAAAGCTTCTTTCATTATCCTTTTATATTTATTTCTAATGGTGGCCTTTCCAACCTTTTTACTAACCACAAAACCAACTTTCCCTATGGATTCAGCGGGTTTGTAGTAAATTACTATTATTTTGGTTGAAACAGACTTTCCAAAACCATATATGGATCTAAACTCATTATTTTTCTTTAATGGTAGAAAGCTATTACACATTTTTTTCAGCTCCGTTATAAAATGCACAAAAAGGCCACTAAAAAGCAGCCTTATGCACTTAATCTTTTTCTACCCTTTTGACGACGGCGCTTTAATACATTACGACCAGCTTTAGTGCTCATCCTTGACATGAACCCATGATTTGATTTACGTCTTCTCACTTTGGGTTGGTATGTTCTTTTCATTTTATTGTTCCACCCCCTTAATTACACTAACAGATATTATACAGTAAAATAATATCATATGTCAAGATTGTGGATAATTACACTTATCCCCAAAAACATATCTATTCTGGGGATAAATATGGTTTTAAATATTGCAGATTGTGGATTAATTTGATAAACTGTTAATGCTAGTTTAATTTATCCACAGATTTACTTATCAACAGGTTGTGAATAACTTTGTGGATAAGTACATTTTATCCTCTTTTGTTAATTATGTGGAAAACATTGTTTGTTTTCTGTAAAATAAATGTTTTTTCTTTACCTTTGTCTGTGGATACATAACAAAAGATGTTAATATCTCTACATATAATTATTCACAATTAACAACTGGTTATACTTTATTCATTATAGTTGTGTGGATAATTTTTATTTTTTCTTTTATCCACTTACATTTTTCCACATACCAAAGTATTTTTTTAATAAATTATTATAGCTTTAAAATTAGGAGGTTTCATTGATGAGTGCATTCTTAAATAATCTTTGGACTGAAGTTCTTAAACACTTAGAAAAAAAACTTAGTAAACCAAGTTTTGAGACGTGGTTACAAGGTACAACTCCAATTACCATGTATGATTCTACTATTATAGTAGGTGTACCAAATGATTTCACTAAAGAGTGGTTGGAAAATCGATACTCACTGTTAATTAGGGAAATCCTAAAACAAATGACTTCTGAAGATTACGAAGTAAATTTTGTTGTTCCTCAAGATAACCCAATCAATATACAACAACCTAAAAAGAAGTTCTCAGTTCAAGAGAAAAATAATGACGACCTTATAAGCACTCAACTGAACCCTAAATATACCTTTGAAACCTTTGTTATAGGAAATAGTAATAGGTTTGCCCATGCTGCTTCATTGGCAGTGGCTGAAGCTCCTGCAAAGGCATATAACCCACTGTTTATTTATGGTGGTGTAGGACTAGGTAAGACACATCTTATGAATGCCATAGGGCATTATGTATTAGATCAAAACACACAAGGTAAAGTGGTATATATCTCAACAGAAAAATTTACAAATGAGTTTATTAATGCTATTAGAGATAATAAAACTGTTGAATTTAGAAACAGATATCGAACTGTTGATGTTTTACTTATAGATGATATTCAATTTTTAGCGGGAAAAGAGCAGACCCAAGAAGAATTCTTTCATACCTTTAATACACTTCATGAAAATAATAAACAAATTATTATTTCAAGTGATAGGCCCCCAAAAGAAATACCCACATTGGAGGATAGGCTAAGATCAAGGTTTGAGTGGGGACTAATTACAGATATTCAATCTCCTGATCTTGAAACAAGGGAAGCCATATTAAGGAAGAAAGCAGACCTGGAAAAATTAGATATTCCCAATTCAGTTTTTGTTTTTATAGCAAATAAAGTGGCTACAAATATTAGGGAACTTGAGGGAGCATTAACTAGGGTAATAGCTTATAGTTCAATGACTGGCCAAGAGATATCCGTTGAATTGGCACAACAGGCCTTAAAGGACATACTTCCAGAAGCAAAGTCTGACATTATAACAATAGAAAAAATTCAACAGGTGGTTTCCGAACACTTTCAACTAAAATTGGATGATTTTAAAGCTAAAAAAAGGACAAGGGCTGTGGCTCATCCTAGACAAATAGCAATGTATTTATGTAGAGAATTAACGGATAATTCACTACCAAAAATAGGTGAGAGTTTTGGTGGTCGGGACCATACAACAGTTTTACATGCCCATGATAAAGTAAAAAAGGATATTGATATAAATAAAAACTTTAACTTAGAGATACAGAATATAATAAAAAAAATAAAAAGTAACTAAGCATCTATGAAGTAGCTTCTGTGGATAAATGTGAATACTTTTTTGTACTATCCACACTGATATTAAATACTTCAATGCTCTGATAGATAAAGAGTTATAGGGCTTATAAACATATTCACAGCTATTATTAATACTACTATTAATTAACTTATATATATATTAAAAATAAGGGGGAAATATTCATGGAATTTTTTTGTTCCCAAGAAGACTTACTTACAGCCATCTCCGTAACCCAAAGGGGTATATCATCCAAAACAACAATACCAATTTTGTCTGGTGTTTTACTAATTTTAAAAGGTGACAGGTTAATGGTTAAGGCCACAGATCTCGAAATTGCCATTGAACATACATTAGAAGTAAAAGGTGTTTCTGACGGGGAGATAATTTTACAAGCAAAGTTGTTTAGTGATATAGTTAGAAAGCTTCCCAAAGGTGAAGTTCATATTTTAACCAACGAAGAAAAAATAGTTTATATTAAATCTAGCTCTGTTAATATTCAATTGACGGGACAAAATAGTAATGAATTCCCCGAGTTTCCAAAAATTCCTGAAAAAAAACATATTAGTATAAATGAAAATATATTTAAAAGCATGATTAAACAAACAGTTATTTCAATTGCTACAGAAGAAATAAGACCTGTATTGACAGGGGTATTGTTTGAACTTAAAAATAATACATTTAATATGGTGGCCACAGATGGGCATAGATTGTCTTATAGAATTGGAATTATAAGTGATGAGATTGAGCAAGAAACCAAAATTGTAGTTCCTGGAAAAGCCGTAAATGAATTGCAAAGAATTTTAGTAGAAGATAACGATAAAAATATTGATATATATGTTAATAACAATATTATCTTTTTTGTTTTTGATAGTATCACTTTTAGTACTAGGGTTATCGAAGGTAAATACCCTCCATATGAGCAAATTATACCTAAAGATAATAAAACTAAAGTTAAAGTTGTAACAAAAGATTTATTAAATGCAATAGAAAGGGCAGAACTACTTTCTAGAGAGGGAACCCGTAGTCTAGTTAAATTAACAATAGATGATACTAAACTTAACATTCAATCTAATAATCCTAATTTAGGTAGTTCTAATGAAAACATTCCCTTAGATAAAAACGGAGAAGATTTATCCATTTCATTTAATGCTAAATTAATTACAGATTGTTTAAAAATAATTGACTCTCCACAAATAACCATGGAGTTTTCTGGTGCTTTTAATCCCTGTGTTATCAAACCAGAAATTGGAGATAACTTTCTTTACTTAGTATTACCAATAAGAACCGCTTAGGAGCGATTATTATGGAAAAGATTAAAATTCAGACGGAATATATCCAATTACAACAATTTTTAAAACTGATAGATATGGTAAGTAGTGGCGGTGAAGCCAAAGAAATTATTTTATCAGGTATAGTTAAGGTAAATAATGAAATTGAAATTAGGAGAGGGAGAAAACTGTATCCCAATGACATGATTAATATAGAAGACCATGGTGAATATACCATTGTCTGATATTGGGAGTTGGTAATTTGTACTTAGACGGGATTAGCATTAACAATTTCAGAAATTATAAAGAGCTAAATATAGAATTTAAAAATAATATTAATATTTTTATAGGGAATAATGCACAGGGTAAAACAAATCTTTTGGAAGCTATTTACTTTTTAGCTCTAGGAAAATCCCTTCGGAACTACCAAAAGGAAGACCTTGTAAACTGGGATAAACAACATTTCTATATAAAGGGGAATGTTGTTGAAAAAAATAGAAGTACCAAAATCGAAATTGGTTATAGTAGAGAAAACAAAAAGATAATAAAAATTAACAGTGTTGAAAAGAAAAATTTCACAGACCTATTGGGAATATTTAATGTTGTTATTTTTACACCAGAAGATCTGTTACTAGTTAAAGGAGGTCCCAATTTAAGAAGGGATTTTATTGATCAAGAAATAAGTCAACTCTTTCCCGTTCATTCTAAGTATCTATATGATTATGGTAAACTTCTTTTTTCTAGAAATAAGATTTTAAAGTCTAATAAACAGGATTTGATAAAAACACTGGATGTTTTTGATATTCAAATGGCTAGTTTAGCAGCTGAAATAATTAAAAAAAGGGTTGAAGTATTAGAAAAAGTAAAAATATTAGCTTCTCTAACCCATAGAAAGTTAACAAACAATGAAGAAAATCTCATAATTAACTATTCTTCTTTAAATGGTATGACGGAAAAGGATTTATTAAAATTAACTAAGGAATCCATTAAAAATATTATTTTAAAGATGTATGGCGAAAATAAAGAAAGAGATTTGTTAACAAAAGTTACTTCAATTGGACCACATAGGGATGATTTAATTTTCCAAATCAATGGCAAAAATGCTAAAAAATACTGTTCCCAAGGACAACAACGAACTTTAGTACTTTCACTGAAACTTGCAGAATTAGAACTTTTCATGTCTCACAAAGGGAGTTATCCAGTGTTATTATTAGACGACGTTCTGTCAGAACTGGATGAACATAGGAGAAATTTTTTAATTAAAAATATTAAAGATAAAATCCAAACCTTCATAACAACAACAGATAATGACGATTACCTAGCAAGTATAGGTAAGATATACACCATAAAAGAAGGAGTAATATCATAAAGATTTTATAATGAGGTGTTTATATGTTTTTACACATTGGGGGGAATATGGTTATCCCTATAAAAAAAATTATTGGAATTTTCGATTTTTCTTCTAACGAAAGTAAAATTACAAGTGAATATTTAAGGACCTGTAAAGAAGAAGATTTTATTGTGTATGTTGATAAAGACAGTCAAAGCAAGTCTTTTATTGTAACTGAAAGGGAAGTTTACTTTTCGCCAATTGCAGTTTCAACTTTAAAAAAGAGATCAAAAAGTGACTTTAACATCAACGAATAATATATTTATTTATAACTTTGCTAATGACGAATTAAAAGCAGTCCGTAGACTGCTTTTCTAGTTGTATTTTGACATAAATTATTTTTGAAGTATAATTTAAAGTGGAAAAATATGAGTATAAAAAGAAATAACCATTGGAGGAATGACTAAAATGGTAGAAGAAAATAAAAGCAATATTAACCAAAGTACATATGGCGCAGAACAAATTCAAGTTTTGGAAGGTTTAGAGCCAGTACGAAAAAGGCCAGGTATGTATATAGGCTCCACAGGACCCAAGGGTTTACATCATCTGGTTTACGAAATAGTTGATAATAGCATTGATGAGGTTATGTATGGATGTGATCACATAAAAATTGATATTAACAGTAATGGAAGTGTTACCGTTACTGATAATGGACGTGGTATGCCTGTGGGAATTCATCCTAAAATGGGGAAACCTGCTGTGGAAGTAATATTAACAGTGTTACATGCAGGTGGGAAATTTGGAGGTGGTGGCTATAAAATAACTGGAGGACTACATGGAGTAGGGGCTTCGGTGGTTAATGCATTATCAACTTGGCTAGAAGTTGAAATAAGTGTAGACGGAAAAATACACCACCAAAGATTTGAAAGAGGAAATGCAGTATCTTCATTAGAAGTAATAGGTGAAACCAAAGAAAATGGAACCAAAGTCACTTTTTTACCAGATGATCAAATCTTTGAAACCATTGATTTTTCCTTTGATACATTGAATAATAGGTTAAGGGAACTGGCTTTTTTAAACAAAGGTGTAACCATAGAACTCAAAGACCACCGTGAAGAGGAAAAGGAAGTAAAGTATAAATTTGATGGGGGAATTATATCCTATGTTGATTATCTGAACAAAAATAAGGATGTAATTCATAAACCACCAATTTATATAGAAAAAGAAAAAAATGATTGTATTATTGAAATCTCCATCCAATATCACACCGGTTATACAGAGGGAATCTTTTCTTTTGCAAATAACATCAATACCCATGAAGGTGGAAGTCATGAATTAGGGTTTAAGATGGCCTTAACCCGCATTATAAATGACTATGCCCGAAAACATAATATTTTAAAGGATAGTGACAGCAACTTAACTGGTGAAGATGTAAGGGAAGGACTTACAGCGGTAATAAGTGTTAAATTACCAGAACCTCAATTTGAAGGTCAAACTAAAACAAAATTGGGTAACCCTGAGATGCGTGGACTTGTGGATAGTGTCTTTAGTGAAGAATTTGGTACCTTTATTGAAGAAAATCCCCAGGTGGGGAAAAAAATTATAGATAAATCCCTTCAAGCTGCTAGGGCAAGGGAAGCAGCAAGAAAGGCAAGGGAATTAACAAGAAGAAAAAGTGCCCTAGAGATTTCATCTCTACCAGGCAAGCTTGCGGACTGTTCTTTGAAGGATCCGGAAATAAGCGAGATCTATTTAGTGGAGGGTGATTCTGCTGGTGGTTCTGCTAAACAAGGTAGGGATAGAAGGTTTCAAGCTATATTGCCACTGAGGGGTAAAATAATAAACGTTGAAAAAACAAGATTGGACAAAATTTTAGGAAATGAAGAGATAAGGACGATTATCACTGCATTGGGAACAGGAATAAGTGAAGATTTTGATATCGAAAAATCAAGGTATCACAAAATTATAATCATGACAGATGCGGATGTGGATGGCTCTCATATTCGAACCTTATTATTAACTTTTTTCTATAGATATATGAGACCATTAGTTGAAAAGGGTTATGTTTATATTGCCCAGCCTCCATTATTTAAAGTAAAAACAGGTAGTTTAGAAAAATACGTTTATAATGAGAGGGAACTAGAAATTTACTTAAGTAGCTTGGAGAATAAAAATTATTCTTTACAAAGGTACAAAGGTTTAGGTGAAATGAATCCTGACCAATTATGGGATACAACAATGGATCCAGAAACCAGAACCATACTACAGGTTACTTTAGAAGATGCCATGGAGGCGGATGAGATATTCAATATACTTATGGGTGATAAGGTTGAACCCCGTCGTGAATTTATTCAAACCCATGCTAAAAAAGTTAAGAACTTAGATGTTTAATTCATATGAGTTTAGAAGAGGTGAAACAATAAAATGAGTGAATTTACCCATGGAAAAATTGTTCCTATTGATTTAAATAGTGAAATGAGGCAGTCTTACCTTGATTATGCCATGAGTGTAATAGTTGGTAGAGCACTTCCTGATGTTAGAGATGGATTGAAACCTGTACACAGGAGAATTTTATATGCTATGCATGAACTGGGCTTTACCCACGACAAGCCTCACAAAAAGTGTGCCAGAGTTGTGGGGGAAGTATTGGGTAAATATCATCCTCATGGTGATACTGCTGTTTATGATGCTTTAGTTAGGATGGCACAAGATTTTTCAATCAGATATCCACTTTTAGATGGTCATGGTAATTTTGGCTCTATAGATGGAGATTCAGCTGCGGCAATGCGTTATACAGAAGTAAGGATGGCTAAGCTTACAGATATTTTACTTAAGGATATAGAAAAAGATACTGTAGACTACAGACTTAATTTTGATGAAACTTTAAAAGAACCAGTGGTGTTACCTTCTAGGTTTCCAAACCTTTTAGTAAACGGTTCTTCAGGTATAGCAGTAGGTATGGCAACAAATATTCCACCTCATAATTTAGGGGAAGTAATAGATGGGACAATTAGTTTAATTGACAATCCTGATATTACAATAAATGATTTACTAACACATATTAAAGGACCTGATTTTCCCACAGCAGGAATTATAAAAGGAAAAGATGGAATTAAAAATGCATATAAAACAGGTCGCGGTGTAATTAAAGTTCAAGCGGAAATACAATCTGAGCGTATGAGTAATGGGAAGACACGGATAATAGTAACAGAACTACCCTATCAAGTTAATAAAGCCCGTTTAATAGAAAAGATTGCTGAACTTGTTAGGGATAAAAAGATAGATGGTATTACTGACTTAAGGGATGAGTCTGACAGAACTGGTATGCGTGTTGTAATGGAATTAAGGAAAGATGTTAAGCATGAACACATAACAAACCTTTTACTTAAACATACCCAACTACAACAAACATTCGGTATTATTATGCTTGCATTGGTAGATAATCAACCAAAAGTGCTAAACTTAAAAGAAATTTTAGTAAACTATTTAAATCATCAAAGGGAAATAATTATCCGAAGAACAAAGCATGATTTAGGTAAAGCAGAAGCAAGGGCTCATATTTTAGAAGGACTTCGCATAGCATTAGATAATATAGATGAGGTTATTAAAACCATAAGGGGATCTCAAAACACCCAGGAAGCTAAGATTGGCCTTATGGATAATTTCTCGTTATCTGAAAAACAAGCTCAGGCAATACTAGATATGAGGCTTCAAAGATTAACGGGATTAGAAAGAGATAAGATAGAAGATGAATACAAAGAATTATTGGCTAAAATACAGTACTACAAAGATTTGTTGTCAGATCAGGCTAAAATTGACGGAGTAATAAAGGAAGAATTGCTCGAAATAAAAGCCAAACATGATAACCCAAGAAGAACTAGAATAACCATCGATGATGAAGAAATAGAATACGAAGACTTAATAGCTGAAGAAGATGTGGTTGTTACCATTACACATCAAGGTTATATAAAGAGACTACCTTCATCCACATATAAAAGACAAAAAAGAGGTGGAAGAGGAGTAACAGCAGTATCCAATAAAAATGATGATTTTGTGGAACATCTATTTATAACATCATCACATAATTATATTCTTTTCTTTACAAATAAAGGTAAGGTATATAGAAAAAAAGTGTACGAAATAAGTGAAGGTGGAAGACAAGCCAGAGGAACATCCATTGTAAACATCTTACCCATAGAAAGTGATGAAAAGATAGCAGCAGTGATACCTATTAAGGAATTTACAGAAGGATATAACTTGTTTTTTGCCACCAAACAAGGATATGTTAAAAAAACTGACCTTATTGAGTTTGATACCAATAGAAAAAATGGTTTAATAGCAATAACTCTACCAGAAGATGATGAATTAATATCCGTTAGATTAACTGATGGAAAACAGAAAATTTTAGTTGGAAGTCATTATGGTCAAGGTGTTAAATTCAATGAAAGTGATGTAAGAACAATGGGTAGATCCGCCAGGGGTGTAAAGGGAATAAACTTAGGTCCCAATGATGGTGTAATTGACATGGTTACAGCAAAGGACGGTGAATTCCTGCTTACTGTTACTAAAAAAGGTTTTGGTAAAAGAACCAGTATAGAAGAGTATAGGGAGCAGACAAGAGGCGGTAAAGGTATTAAAATTATGAACCTAACAGAAAAAAATGGAGAATTGGTGGCCTTAAGGACTGTTTCTGAAGGTGAAGATATAATGGTCATTTCTAATAAAGGTTATATAGTTAGACAAAACATTAGTGAAATTGGTGTTTTTGGAAGAACAACTCAAGGTGTTAGATTAGTAAGACTTTCTGATGACGACTATGTCGTGGCTGTGGCAAAGGTTGTATCAGAAAGTGAAGAGGAAGGGGAAGAGGAGTAGAATTTATTCAAAGGGAAGTGTTTACTTATGAAGATAATTAAAATTTACCTAGATAAAAATACATCCACCACCATACATGGTTCTATTTATGGCCTTGATTATGTTATAGATGAAGAAGGTTATTACACTAAAATATTTATAGACACCTATAACCAAAGGGTACAAGTAATAGAATATGAAGGTGAAGACATCGATGGCTTAACAACTAGGTTAGATTATCTAGCCCAGAAAAATAACTTTGGTAAGGTCTATTTAAAGGCAAAACCAAACGATTGGGAGAAATTTTTAACCCATGGATATATTTTGGAAGGGATATTCAAACACTACTTTAATGGAGAAAATGCATATTCCCTTGCTAAATTCTTTAAAAAAGATAGAAGAATAAGTGAAGGATTTGAGAAAGAAAACGAAATTATCGAGGAAATATCTAAATTTAAAGAAATTAAAGGGGAAATCCCAGCTCTTCCAGAGGGGTATAATGTGAGGCCTGCAACAAAAGATGATATACCACAATTGATTAAGCTTTATGATAGGGTATTTGAAACATACCCAATACCATTAAATCAACCACTATATCTGGAAAAACTAATGGATAGCGATGTGTACTTTATAGTTATAACAAACAAAAAAGATGAAATAGTTTCATCGGCATCAGCTGATATAAATGATAAATACAAAAATGCAGAAATTACAGATTGTGCAACACACCCCGATGAAAGGGGAAATGGTTTAATGTCCATAATCATTGACTCATTGGAAGTAGAGATGGGAACAAGGGGGATTAAATGCCTGTATTCCATCGCCAGATCTTTATCCTTTGGTATGAACATGGTATTTAAAAAACACAAATACACTTACACAGGTAGACTTATCAATAACTGCAATATATTTGGTAAGTTTGAAGACATGAATGTTTGGGTAAAGAATATATAATCTACACTAAATCCAACACGTAGGTATTTTTATGTGTTGGATTTTTTTTGACAAAAAATAACATTGACCAAGGCGTGAATTAATTGTATGATATCTTTTGTCGCCTGATGGGAATAACAAAATAAAAGTTATTTAACAGGGCAAAATAAAGTGACAACACTTATAAATAAAAATATAATAATCATTTTTGAAAAAAATAATTTTAAAAAAAGTGTTGACAACATGAATAAAAAATGATAAGATAGTTTTTGTCGCCAAGAGGCGATGGCTTAACAGCTAACAGCTAACAGCTAACAGCTAACAGCTAACAGTCTTAACGACTCCTAACGGAGCTTACGCGGAAAAAACACCGCGTTTGGGTTCTTTGAAAATTGAACAGCATCATGCCAGTAATAAAGGTAAGAAGAAATTCTTAGCGAATGAGTTTAAGTGATTAGTCGCGAAAGCGACAGGACGCAAGTCTAAGTCAGAATTTAAGTGGACAGCGGACAGCAGACAGAAGACAGGTTTTCCTGACTACTGACTACTGACAGCTGACTACTCAAA